>JAJRUK010000359.1 GCA_024277835.1 Planctomycetota bacterium
CGATACTTCATCCCTCCCTCGATCCGAATTCGCCAGCGATCCTTATCGACCTTCGGCATTCGCGCGGGCGGCATGATATCGCCGTTGACATTCGCATAAAGAATCATTCCCTGCCCGAATGTGCGAAGCCGCGTCAGACAAATCGTCGATTTCGCAAGCGCCCTCGCCTTGGAAAGCGACGGAATCAAAATCGAAACCAATACCCCAATAATCGCAATCGTCACCAGTACTTCGATCAACGTGAAACCACGGGCTGAGTTAGGAAATCGCTGGAACATAAGATCAGATTATCGCCAACGCCCCCCGAGCCGCGGGCTTAACGCCCGCGCGGACGCCCGTCCCCAAGAATGCCACACCACTCGACCAAGATAACGCAATTCGACGCCCGAACCCTTGACATCATACACGCCGCCCTAGCACAATAGCGGCAGATGGCACGTTCCAAGCGTAAAAAAACGTCAAAAGACGGCAAAAAAGTCCGCGTCCCGTTCCGCCGTAACCGCGGCGCGAAACCACGACCCAACGATTGGACCGAACAGGCTAAGCAAGCCGACGACAACGAAATCGACTCGCAACGCTCTGAAAACATCGTTTCCAAAGGCGATATGTCCCGCCAGCGAACCATCATCGTCGGCGACGACGCCAAGAAACGCGAAAACTATCAATCGGGAATCGTCGTGGCCATGCGCGGTCTCTACGCAGACGTCCACGACGGAAAACGCGTCATCCCCTGCACCATCCGCCGCATCCTTCGCACAATGCTCATCGACGAACGACAGGCTGTCGTCGCCGGCGACCGCGTTCATTTTTCCCTCCACGAAAAAACCGAAGGCGTCGAATACGACGGGGTCATCGAAGAAGTCCAACCAAGAAAGGGCGTCCTGCGCCGACTCTCCGGGCGAAAACTCCACACCATCGTCGCCAACGTTGATCAGGTCATCATCGTTAGCTCCGCCGGCGAACCGAGACCCAAACCGCACCTTATCGACCGCTACATCGTCGCGTCACTCTTCGGAGACATCACCCCCGTCGTCTGCATGAACAAAATCGACCTCGACATCGACAACTTCGCAGCCAACCTCCTCGACCGCTTTGAAAACCTTGGCTACCAAACCCTCCGAACCAGCACCATTACAGGCCAGGGCATCGACGACCTCCGCGACCTTCTCCACGACAAAGAGTCAGGCCTCGCCGGTCAAAGTGGTGTGGGAAAAAGCTCGCTGCTAAACGCAGTTCAACCGGGACTCTCCCTCCGCGTCGGAGAAGTCGGAGAACAATCCGAAAAAGGCCGCCACACCACAACCACCGCCGAGCTTCTAAAACTCGACGACGGTGGCTTCGTCGTAGACACACCCGGCATCCGCTCGTTCGACGTCTCGCCCATCCCCTCGGGCGAGCTGGAAGCCTACTTCGTCGAGTTCATCGACCGCGTCGCGGGTTGCAAGTATCCCGACTGCACACACACGCACGAAATCGAATGCGCCATTAAAGACGCTGTCACCTCCGGCGACATCCACCCCGACCGCTACGAAAGCTACGTCACCCTCTTCGAAGAAGCAGCGAGATAGATTTCGTCCCCCCTTTCCAAGGGGGGATTCAGGGGGGTTGTCGGGCGAGCACCGTCGGTCAAACCGAGCCGCGACCGTGAGGGAGCGATTTCTCCCAAGCGCCAGGGATTCTCCGCCATGCGATCCCTCACGGTCGCGGCTCGGATCTATCGAACGGGGCGTCACCCCTCCGATAACCCCCCTCACGCCCTCTGGACCGACACCTGTGAGTCGCAATAATGACCACGGAAGCGGAAGACCATATCGCGGTCTCCGAGCGTAGACCCCGGACCACGAAACATGCGTAAACTACGTATACATAACAACTTACGAAGTCTCCACGCCCCCGCAACCGGGCGATCCGCCTTCTCACTGGCCGAGCTGATCATCTCGGTGGGGATTCTCGTCCTCCTGATGTCTCTCGCCGGGCAGATTTTCAACTTCACGGTCCAATCCACCGGGCAGGCGACCGCCCTCACCAAAATCAACCAGACCATCCGCATGATGGAGCGAACCATCCGCGAAGATTTAGCCCAGGTCCAGGCGGGCCACTCGATCTTGATCATCCAGGGCAACCCCGTAAACGCCTACCGCACCGCCGATGGCAAAGACGCCGACAACGACGGTGATCCATTCAATGGCTACGACACACCCAGCGACCCAGACCGCGAAGACGCAACCGGACTCCCCCTTAGCCCGCGCGCCGACGTGCTCATGTTCGTCACCGCACGCCCGGGGCAGAGCTTTGTCACTCCGACGATGACCGCCTCCAACTTGAAATCCGTAGCGCTTTCGTCCCAACTCCAACTCGTGACCTACGGAATCGCAGAGCTTGGCGACTACACTTTCGACCCCGATACCTCGACACCGGGCAACCCGGTCTACGATTTCGACTTCCAGTACGGGACAAGTGAGCTGGAGACCCCCAACGCGCCGGTCGTTCCCACAACGGGCACGCCCCCGTACCCATCGACAACACGGGTCTCGCAATTTGCCGCGTCTCAGTGGCACCTCTATCGCCGACCGACGCTGCTACTCCCGACAGCCTACGCTGATCTGGTCGCTGCCTTCGCGTCCGATACAGCCGCCCAGAACAATCTGATGCCGCCAACACTCGACGCGACGAACCTCGCCAAACTGGTCCTCGGTTCAAGCGACGCCATGGCTGGCGTATCGCTCGAAGAAGACATCCTTCGACCGGACGTCCTGCCCTTCGTTGCCACCGACATCTCCCAAAAAGCGCCGTGGTACCTGCCACCCTTTCTCACGAACAATACAACCGCCACCGATGGCCTCATGTTGATCAGCCCGAGCAGGATCGATGTCGAACCGCCACCGCAACTCGCGACGCGCATGGGTCACTACTTCATGCCCAACTGCGCCTCCTTCAAAGTCGAGTGGGCGCTCGACCCGCAAAGCGAATTCGTCGGCGGCAGGCTCGACGGTATCAATGAAACGCTCTGGTTCGATCCCGGCGACAACGGCGACCCGCTCGTAGCAAACAGCAACCCCGACCCGCTCCGCAGCGCTGCCCTGATGATCCAAGACTTGAACCAGCGGATTAGCTCGCTAAGTAGCGACAAAGGAAAACAACTATTCCTTCGCCAGCGCCGCACGAACCTCATCAGCCTCATCGAAGAGACCTGGGACGACAGGAGTATCGAAGGCTACTGCGGGCAGATTGGCTACAGCTTGCAAGACCGGTTCCGCGGGCCAAGCGCTGCGCATACAGACCCAAACAACGACCCGACGTGCGGTTGGCGGCATCCGTTTATCAACGGTATCCAAAGGCCCAACATGCACGTTTTCACCGCAACCAGGCCAAAACTTCAAGAGAACCCCCCGGGTTCCTTGAACTACGATTGGGACGGCGAGAGCGTTGTCCCCGACCCCATGTTCCCCGGCGCGCTGCGCATCACCATCGACCTGTACGACAAAGATGGACGACTAGAACGCCCCATCCGCCACGTCATGATTATTCCGATTGGCGGCTAGTTTGATATTCAAAGAAGTATGAAAAGTAACCGCACAACCCAACCCAACGCGACAACGCTCGCGACCGCAACGCGGGCACCCGAACCGCATGCTTCAGCTTGCGCGGACGCGAAACGTCAAGGGTCATCCAATCCGCCATCGACGTCGCCCGCACCGGTTACAAACCGGTGCCACACAAGAGCAAA
>JAJRUK010000360.1 GCA_024277835.1 Planctomycetota bacterium
CTCCTTGACGGTGACGGCGATACCGTGGAGAAGGAGTTGGTGTTAGTCTCCGAGCCGGGCGAGCGCACGAGCATCATGGGGATGCCCGAACAGGTGGTTCGGATCCGACATCGAATGCTCGATGGAAATATCGGATACGTTACGTTCACCGGGTTTTGGCATCCGAACTACCTCATGCGAGGATTCGGAAGCGCCATGACGTCCTTCATGAAAGCAGACGGCGTCATCATTGATATTCGAAGAAACCCGGGCGGAATCGGTGCGTTGTCGATGGGGATGGCGGGTTGGCTGATTGGCGAAAAGAACGTCCATCTTGGCACCATGTATCTTCGGAATCAGGAACTGAAATTCGTCATTTTTCCAAGGGCCATCACATACGACGGGCCGGTGGCGATCTTAACTGACGGCTTGTCTGCCTCTACGTCTGAGATCTTCGCCGGCGGGTTGCAGGATATTGGACGGGTAAGAGTCTTTGGCACGCGGACGGCTGGCGCTGCGTTGCCATCGATGGTCGATCGATTGCCCAATCGCGACGGTTTTCAATACGTCATCGCGAACTATATTTCCAGCGGCGGCGAGCCGCTTGAGGCGATCGGCGTGATCCCCGACGACCGGATCGAATTAACGCGCGAGTCGCTCCTAGCCGGGCAGGACCTCGTCCTGGAGGCAGCGGTCGACTGGATCAAAACACAGTAGAACAATGGTTGAACGACCAGGAAAGGAATCGTCTTATGATAGTCCGTACGCTTACGAACCCGAAAATTTCGAGGATGTCCTCGCGAATGATGCTCGCGGTGCTCGGCGCTGCTACAGTTAATGCGTCTCTTTGCTTCGCGGGGGAATTGCCTAGCCGCGATGAGCTTATCGCGAAGATGGTCGAGGCTGAGGGAGGCGCTGCTGCCAATCGGAAGATCAAGAACCGCGTGTTCAAGCTCGACCTGGACCTCGGCATTGGGGGGATGACGGGCAAGGGTGTTATCCACTTCGCTCGCCCTGGAAAGATGCATAGTGCCATCGAAATTACGGGGATGGGTACGATGGAAGAAGGCGTCGTCGATGGCGTCGCCTGGGCTAATGCAATGATGACCGGTCCGCAGATCAAAGAGGGAGCGGAACGAGCATTTGCCATTCGAGGGGCGGACCTTAGCGGGCTTGCCAATTGGAAAACCCACTACAAGAAGATCGAGTGCGTCGGCAAGGAGACGATCGACGGCAAGGAGTGCTTCAAAGTGGAATTCACGCCAAAAGAAGGGAGCGTGACGACGTCGTACGTTGACGCTAAGACGTATCTACCCTACCGCAGCGATATGAAGCTCTCGACTGCGATGGGCGACTTTGAGATGGTGATATATACCGAGGACTACCGCTCGGTGGATGGCATGATGTATTCCTTCAAGTCGCGTATTGAAGTGATGGGTCAGAAGCGTGTCATCGCGATTGAGAGCATCGAGCACAACGTCGAGATGCCCAAAGACATGTTCAAGCTCCCAGACGACATCAAGGCACTGGTCGCGAAGAACAAGGCGGACAAGGGCAAATAGTAGTCGACCGTACGAAACGTCACCACGCGCTCGCGAAGAACCAAAGGCGGGCGTGGGATCGACGTCGTCTTGTCGGTCAATTGTTGTTCTTTGAGATATCGACGTGAGCCGATCGCGCTCGGGTCACGGCGGGGAGGAGCTGCACCCGCGCTGGGCGTGGGTTGAGGTTCGTCGCGCCCGGTCCGGGCGCGGGGGGCGTTCCATCAGGATGGTCATGCGCTCCAGATCCTTTGGCGACAGGGTCCGTTCGAGTGCGCGCTTGGCGAAGCGGAGGTCGGTTCTTTTGGTGATGTGGGAGACGACCAGTTTGCTGTTTGGCAGCGCTTCGCAGACTTTGGGGAAGTCGTCTACGTGAATGTGGCGGCCCGCACGGGCGCGCTCACGATGGTCCCGGTCGTAGAAGGTACACTCCACGATGACGATCTTGCTGTTCTTGACGAAGTCGAGATCGAGGAATCTGCCTATCGCGGTGTCACCTGTATAGGTAATCAGCGGAACCTCCGCGCGATCTTCGATTTCGATTCCTTCTTTCTTCAGCGCGACGAGTTGCGGGCCGCTCTTGCCGATAAACTCGGCTTTGAGCTTGTGGCGTTTCTCGATGATCGTGAAACCGAGCGCTCCGTCGCAATGGTTCACATCGAACGCGCGCACGAACAAACCTCGGCGGATGGGCGTGTCTTCAAGATGCTCCACGCCGATGACCTCGCCGGGCGACGGGTGTTTTTCGATGTCGGACCAGACGTCCATGAGTTTTTGGAACGACTGGGCGAGTCTTCGGTGGACGATAAGGCGGCCGGGGGCGTTTCCGATGAAGGCTCGCTGCGAAAAGTAGTACGCGATGCCCGCGGCGTGGTCCATGTGGCCATGCGAGAGGCAGATATTGTCGATGGAGATGACCTCGCGCGGTGCTCGCCCGATGTCGAAGCAGACATTCAGCTCTGGGGCTGCGATGACTGTTTCTTCGCCCGCGAGGGAGAATCCGAGCAGTTTGACGTCATCAATATTTTTTTCAATCAGTCGGCCCATATTCACTCCGGGTCGTTTTCGGTGTCTCGCCACGTTGTGGCGGTTGGGGGCACTCGATCTTTCGCTATCGAGCGGGGCGGGAGTTTAGGCGATTTGACACACAATATCCAGCGGCGGTAGGCTTTTGGGGTTCGATATGTTCCGCGGTCGCGTTGTCGCGCGGGTGCGGGAGTGATTTCGAGCGATGTGAGGCGAGTATGCACTGTCCATCTTGCAAACAACATGAGAACAAAGTGATCGACTCGCGCGTGACGGAGGGTGGGGCTGCGATCCGGCGGCGGCGGGTTTGTACGAAGTGCAACCGGCGGTTTACGACAAAGGAGCGACTGGAAGAGGAGCTTCGCCTGACGGTCGTGAAAAATTCTCGACAGCGCGTCCCATACAATCGTGACAACGTCTTGGGCGGGGTCGTCCGTGCGTGTACCAAGCTCGAAATAACGGACGCTCAGATTTCCGAGCTTGTGGATCAGGTGGAGACCGACCTGTTCGGTAACCACGATCGGGATGTTCTTTCGGCGGAGATCGGACAGTATGTGGGCTTGCATCTTCGACGGTTGAGTCCGGTTGCCTATGTGCGGTTCATGAGCGTTCATCGCAAGTATGATTCGGTGGACGAGTTTATCGATGAGATTACCGACGTGCGCGAGCGAGCGTCTCAGGATAGTCCGGACCAACAATCGCTTTTTGAAGGATGATGGTTTCGGTGAACGACTCGTCGGTTGATGGGGGGGCGTCTTGTGCGGGGCTGCCGGTTTTTGAGCGGTTGAAGGCCGGGCTTACTTCTGCGGGCGTCTCGTTTACGCACACGCACCATGAGCCGGTCTACACAAGTGCGGAAGCAGCCGCGATTCGCGGGGTGTCCCTTCATAGCGGCGCGAAAGCGCTCATCC
>JAJRUK010000361.1 GCA_024277835.1 Planctomycetota bacterium
GAGATACCTCAAAGGGGCCTGCGAGAATTAGCCCAGCCCCTTTTTCCTCTTTCCAATCAGGATATAGCCGCAGACGAGGAGGGCCACTGCGAACAAGAGCAAAACCTGGGGCGAGGTTGCGGGGATCGGCGGCAGCGGGTTCATCAGGAAGGCGTGGCGGAAACCCTCGGGCGTTGTGGCTGCTCCGACGATCTGACCCTTGTCGTTGATATCTCGCGGTGCGATGTCCGACCAGCCGCTGCCCGCCGCAAGCGTGTCCTTGAGCATTGCGGCCCCCGCAAGCGGATCGACAATGAACCCTTCCGAAATCGCGCCGGAGGCGACCGCCCCCGAGGCGGCGCTAAACTGTATCGTCCCTGCCCCGACGATCTGACCCTTGTTGTTGATCGCCTCAGCTTTGCTGAATACAAAATCGGCGAGTGGGTCAACGAGAACGCTCAGATCAGTGATTTCGCCGTCATCCCATCTGACGGGTACGACTGTCCCGTCGGCGCGATTGGCGTTGCCCACCGCCTGGCCGAGATCGTTGATACTGACCGCCGCACCTCCGCCCCCACCGAGTAGACCCAGATCAACATTCGCGCCGTCTCGCCATATGCAGGGCCCTCCGACAATGTCCCCTTGCGTATTGATATCCCATGCGAGGATCCAACAATAACCGCCCGCAGTAAGGTCCGTTAACACACCATCCTCCAACAGCATCGCATGTTGGTCACTGATCGGCGGGGGGAAGATGGCACCACCGACGATCTGACCGGCGTCGTTGATAGCCAACGCGGTCTTCGCTTGGTCGGGGACGTTCAATTCGGAGATCTGTCCTTCTTCCCAGATGAACGAATTGAATGTATTGCCGCTCACAGTGATCGTACCAACAATCTGCGTGTTCTCATTAACGTCCCATGCCTCGTAGCTGCCAATCACGCCCACATTCCCAAGATCAGTAAGAACGCCATCGTCCCACAGGAAGGCGCTTCGCTGCGCACTCAACACACCCGCTCCACCAACAACTTGCCCCTTATTATTGATGCCCAAGGCTACGCTCGTTGGTCCGCCGAAGGTGCCAAGATCGATAATCTCGTAGCGGATCGTGTATCCGGGACTTGCAAAAACTGTTGCCATCCCAACGCCGAAGACCGTCAGAATCAACAGGGGGCCTCGGATCACAACTTGCTTTCTCAAAGTTAGTCACCTTTGCGCGTACCAATTCGCGCGGACACCATTTTATTCGTATGTTTCTCCATCAAATCATGTGCAGGCACTATCATAACAGGTTGCGGATTGAAACCGAAAATCGGCGTGGTTTGGCTGTCAGGGATGGTTTCGGGCGGATTTTCGCGGGGCCTTCGCTCCCCCGCAGGTGCGAGGGGAGTGTGGACCACCCCCAAGGAGACTCGAACTCCTGTCGCTGGCATGAAAAGCCAGTGTCCTAGGCCACTAGACGATGGGGGCTTTGGGAAGTATATCGGTCCGCAGATGACCGATCACTTGAGTCGCGAATGTATAACAAAGTGCCCCACAAGCGTCAACGCCGTCTGGCGGATTTCGCTCGTGGTGACGAGCCTTGCGCTGGCAGGATTGCTGATCCTCCTTCTGGCGACGATGGCTGGGTGTCGCGAAAACGCCGATTCCGCGACCTCCAAACAGGACACGCCATCGACCGACCACTCCGACCTGACCGCCCCACCGCCACCCGCACCGGCCACGTCGAGAGTGACCGTTTACTGTAGTGTGGATGAAGTGTTCGCTCGGGTGGTGCTGGCTGAGTTCAAGAAAGAGTCGGGGATCGACGTGGTGGCCGTCTTCGACTCGGAGGCGGGGAAGACGACCGGGCTTGTGAATCGGATTATCGCCGAGTCGCGGACTGGGCGCGTGCGGGCGGATGTTTTCTGGTCGAGTGAGCTTTTTAATACGATCCGACTTGGGCGGATCGGGCTGCTTGCGGAGTATGACTCCCCCGCCGCTTCTGATATTCCCAAGCGATACCGCGACGCAGATTTTCGATGGACAGCTACGGCGGCTCGCGGGCGAGTGATTGCGTTCGACCCTAAGCGAACGAAAGCAGCAGATGTTCCGCAGAAATGGGCGGACCTCGCGAAACCCGAGATTGCCTCGCGGACGGCGATCGCCAATCCGCTGTTTGGAACGACGCGGGGACATGTAGCCGCGATGTTTGCGCTGTGGGGGGCGGATGCGGGGGCGCTGTTTCTCACGCGACTTTCGCGGAATGGCGTGACCGTGGCGGATGGGAACAGCTCTGCGGTTCGGGCGTTGATCGCCGGGCGCGTCGACTTCGCAGCCACCGATACGGACGACGTCTGGGTTGCGCAACGTGCGGGGTATTCGGTCGATCTTGTCTACCCGGACATGGGCGACGGCGGGACGCTCTGGGTGCCAAGCTCGGTGGCACTGCTGCGTGGCGGTTCGGAAGATGACGCGGCGAAGCGAGTAGTGGATTATCTTGTCTCGGCGAAGGTCGAGAAGCTACTGGCGAAAAGCGATTCGCGGAATGTTCCGGTGCGGGAAAAACTGCGTGATGAGCTGGGTCTGACGCAAGGCGGGGAATCGGCGGTTTCGTTTGATGCGATCGTGGACGCCTTGGGCGTGTCGGAGAAGGCGGTGCGTGAGATTTTGATTCGATGACGCGAACCGCGATGACGCTTGTGCTGGCGGGAGTCGGTTGGTTGACGGTCGCTGCTGCGATCGCCTGGCCTGCGACTGTACTGATTGTGTCCACGGTAGGCCAGGGCGTTTCTCCGCAAGATGGATTCGGTTTTTCATCGCGGCAGATGCTTCTTCTCTGGCGAAGCGTATGGATGGCGGGCGTCGCGACGACGCTTGCGATTGTGATCTCGCTTCCGGCGGCGATTCTGATCGGACGGAGCGGGCGACTTTGTCACTCGGCGTTTGTTGTGGCTGCGCTTGCGGGGGTGCTGTTTTGCCCACCGATGGTGTATGCGTTTGGTTGGGAGCGGGCGCTGCCATTGTGGTTTGATCCGACGATTCGTTGTATAGCCGTATGGGCGCTTTGGGCGTGGCCAATTTCTGCGTTGATTGTGGGTGCTGGTTGGGCACGAACGGGTCGGCGATCATTTGAGGCGGCGAGTCTTTCGGCGGGGAATCTGAGTGCTTTTTTTGGGGCCGCGTTTCCTTCGCTGTGGCGTTACGTCTTGCTGGCGGGGGCTGTTTTGTTCGCGCTGCTGGTGGGCGAGTATTCGGTGCCCCATGCGTGCGGGTTGATCGTTTATTCGACGGAATTGCTTGGTTGGGCGTCGAACTCGGCGAACACGATCGACAGCGTTTGGCCCGCGCTGCCGGTGGTTGCGCTGGGGGTGGCGGGCGTCGCGATCGCGTGGCGGATCGGCGGTGGATGTATCGACGAAGCAGCGGTGGATGTGCCGGCATCGCCGGGGCCGGTGGGTTTGACGGCGCTTGCGGGTGTGCTGTTCGTTGTTTCGTGGATGGTTCCGCTAGTCGGGCTGGCGAAACGTGGCGGTGGCGGCGAGGCTTTTTCGACGGCACTAGAAGTCTACGGACGAGATATGGGGATGTCACTGGGCGTCGCCACCATGGCTGGTATTCTCGTCGCATGCGTAGGCGTCGCGGTGGCAATGTCGGGACGCATCGGAGGAATGATCGCAATGATCGCACTCGCCTGGGGAGTTGTCCCAGGTGCGCTGACGGGAGATGCGATGGTGGCAGCGTACAACCGTGCTAGTACCGGGTTGATTTATGATCATTGGCCTATCGTTGCGATCTGCTTGGCTTCGCGTTTTGCGTGGGTGGGTGCGATTTTCGGGTTGTTGCCGCGGATGATGACAGTGCCACACCTTGTCTCGCAGGCGCAAACCGACGGGGCGAGCGAGCGAGCGGTGGCATCGCTGGTGACGATACCGCTGGCGGCGGGGTTGCTGGTTTGTGCGTTTGCCATTGCGACGGCGCTGAGCGTGGCGGAGTTACCAGCGACGACGATGGTGCGCGTGCCCGACTATAACCCGATCGCACTTGTCATTATCGAAAAGTTTCATCGGTTTGAGGAGCAGATGCTCGTTGCGCTGAGTTTTTATCTGGTGGTTGCGTCCGTGCCGGCGGTGTTGGTGTCGCTTTGGGTGTTGCGGCGGCGGGAATAACTCGAAAGGCGCGACGGCATGGCGGCGCTTCGCTTGGCCATGGCACCCTGTCGTGGGTGCCCGCGCTTTCGCTTGGGTACGTACACTTTCGTGGGTGCGTTTTCTCGGAACCGATCGCTTTTTGAGTGTTGGGGCGTCTTGGACTGCGAACGTCCGCGCAAGCTGAAGCATGCGGCTCGGGGGGGGGGCGCGACGGTGCGGACTATCCGCGTGTTACGTTTAGGACTTCGAGGTTTGGGTAGTTGGCGTACTGGGTGACGAGTTTCTTGGCTTCGTCAATGCTTGTTGCCTGGAGTCGGTAGTGGCGGATCGAGCCTTTCGACTTTTCCGCGGGAGACTTGTAACGATAGTAGACGACGTACGATTTTGGCATCATGGGTGGTTGGCCCCTTCTTGATGGCGGCGGTCTTTGGGTATTGGTTCCGTCATGGCGGCGCTCCCGCCCTACTTTCCGCTGTTATCTCTTGTTGTACAACTGGTTACCGCGTACACTCACCGCCACCAGCGCCTGCGATTTCCTGCGGTTTTCCCGCTTATTGGTATCGCCATTTTCGGCGAGCCGCACAAGTTATCACACTTTGGGGAACCCGTCGAGAATCGCCTCGATACGCCGTTCGTACGATAATAGGGTCGATCGTGAGTGCGCAGGGATCGCGCGTGGGTGGTTGCGGCGGGTTTTCATTCGTGGCCATCGGGCGGTCGATAGATGGAGGGTGGATGGTGCGCCCATTTCAAGGCCGTAAGGTCGGTTGAAGGGGCGATAACCCACCGCTAGAATTTAATAGTAGGATGCTGCAAACGAAGAGGGTGGACAATTCATCCGCTTCGGTAAGCAGTGCCCCCCGGTTTCGTTCGTGCGACGAAGCTGGGAAAATCATGCTGCGACGGATGCGTGATCGTTTGACGGTCTGATCGCGGTACATACTTGGAGGTTGCGAATGTTTGAACGCTTTACGGACCGGGCTCGAAAGGTAATGGCGCTTGCGAATCAGGAAGCCCAGCGCTTTAACCATGAGTACATCGGGACCGAACACATCCTCCTCGGATTGGTGAAAGAGGGGTCTGGGGTTGGGGCGAACGTCTTGAAGAATCTTGACGTCGATCTGCGCAAGGTGCGACTCGAAGTTGAGAAGCTCGTGAAGAGCGGACCTGAAACGGTGACGATGGGGCGACTTCCGCAGACGCCGCGTACGAAAAAGGTCATCGAGTACGCGATCGAAGAAGCTCGGAACCTTAACCACAACTACGTTGGCACGGAGCATCTGCTGCTTGGTCTGTTGCGCGAGCAAGACGGGGTGGCTGCCCAGGTGTTGATGAACTTGAACCTTCGCCTCGAGGACGTTCGCGAGGAAGTTCTGAACCTGCTTGGCGCAAGCGCCGAAGCGGATGAGATGGGCGGCGAACTGGCGGGTGGTGGCGGCGGTGAACCCAAAAAGGGTAAGAGCAAAACGCCGGCGCTCGACTCGTTTGGTCGCGACCTGACGGAGATCGCCAAGCAAGGAAAACTTGACCCGGTCATCGGAAGATCGCGCGAGATTGAGCGGATTATTCAGATTCTTTGTCGTCGGCAAAAGAACAACCCCGTCCTTCTGGGTGAAGCGGGCGTAGGCAAGACGGCGATCGTTGAAGGTCTCGCGCAGATGATTATCTCCAACGACATTCCGGAGATCCTGGCGGATCGGCGGATCGTTGTGTTGGACCTTGCGATGATGGTCGCGGGGACGAAGTATCGCGGTCAGTTCGAGGAGCGCATCAAAGCGGTGATGAACGAAGTTCGCCGCGCGGGGAATGTGATCCTCTTTATCGACGAGCTTCATACGCTCGTTGGTGCGGGCGGTGCGGAAGGTGCGATCGATGCGTCAAACGTGCTCAAACCGGCGCTCTCACGCGGCGAAATTCAGTGCATCGGTGCGACGACACTGGACGAATATCGTAAGTACATCGAAAAAGACAGCGCGCTCGAACGACGATTCCAGCAGGTGATTGTGGAACCGCCGACCAACGACGAGACGCTGCTGATTCTCAAGGGCTTGCGCGATCGATACGAAGCCCACCATCGTGTGCGCATCACAGATGAGGCGCTGGGGCACGCGGTGGAGCTTTCGGCGCGGTACATCGCTCGCGTGCAGCCGGACAAGTCGATCGACGTGATGGACGAAGCAGGTGCTCGGGTCAGGCTGAAAACAATGACCAAACCGCCAGACCTCACCGACATCGAGAACGAAATCGATAAGCTCAACGGCGAGAAGGACGAGGCCGTCAAGAACGCGGACTATGAGCGGGCTGCTCAGGTTCGCGATCAGCTCGACTCGATTAAGCTGAAGAAAAAAGCGATGCAGAAGGAATGGCGCGACACGACGAAGGAAA
>JAJRUK010000362.1 GCA_024277835.1 Planctomycetota bacterium
GTTTTGAAGCTTTTTCCGAATGATGCGCGGGGGTGGGTGGTGGCGAAACAAGTGTGCCGGTCGGGAACTTCGATCGGGGCGAATGTGCGTGAAGCGGATGGCGCTCTGACGGACTCGGACTTTGCTTACAAGATGAGCATATCGAGAAAAGAGGCGAATGAGACGGAATACTGGATCGAGCTTGCAATTCGTGCTGAGTTGCTGCCTGCCGAAGAGGCGGGTGTCTTACGATCCGAAGCTAGTGAACTCAGTCGCATCCTTTCAACAATCGTACGAAAGACGCAAGCGCATGTATTACAGGACAAGGCGCGACAACGAACATGATCACGACAATCAATACAATTAGCGCCCCACCGTTTCGACGTTTGGATTTTTCGACGTCTGACGTTTGGATATTTGGACGTTTGGACTTTTCGACGTTTGGACGTTTCGGCGTCTTCGCATCGCGAGTTGTTCGATGATACCCAAGGAGCTACTAAAAAAAGTTCGTCAGATTCAGATACGCACGTCGCGCATGGTGAACGATGTGCTTGCGGGGCAGTATCATTCTGCGTTTCGCGGGCGGGGGATGGAGTTTGAGGAAGTCTGCCCATATCAGATCGGTGACGATGTTCGTTTGATCGATTGGAACGTGTCGGCGAGATACGGCGAGCCATTCATCAAGAAGTTTCGCGAAGAGCGCGAGCTGACCGTGATGCTCGTGGTGGATGTAAGTCGGTCGGGACTCTTTGGCAGCGTCGAGCAGTTTAAGATGGACCTTGCGGCTGAGCTTTGCGCGGTGCTTGCGTTCTCAGCCATCAAGAGCAACGACAAGGTCGGGCTGATTCTGTTTTCGGATCAAATCGAAAAGTATGTGCCCGCGAAAAAAGGGACGCACCATGTGCTGCGGATCATTCGCGAGCTTCTGTACCATACGCCGGAAGGTCATGGAACGGATATTTCCGAGGCACTCAACTTTCTAAACCGGGTCACGATTCGCAAGTCGGTCTGCTTTCTGGTGAGCGACTTTTTGGCGAGCGACTACGAAGCTTCGCTGCGCATCGCACGGCGGCGACACGACCTGATCCCGATCGTCGTGAGCGATCCGCGCGAGTGGGAACTGCCAGCCGTTGGCTTTGTGGAATTGGAAGACTCGGAGACCGGAGAGACGCGCCTTGTCGATACATCGAGTCGGCGGGTGCGGCGGGACTACGCAGCCAACGCCCACGCGCGAGGCGTCGCTCGCGATCAGATGTTTCGGAAAATGGATACCGAAACGATCGACGTACGCACGGATCGGTCCTATGTCGAACCGCTAGTATCCTTCTTTCGCAAAAGGGAGCGGAGACGGTAGTGCGTGTTTGGTCTTCACAATTTCTGATGCGAACCGGGGGTTCCAAGCGGGCGGCGTATTGTGCAGTGGCCATCTTGGCGATGCTTATCGTTCAGGCGTGCGACAAGACGCCGGTTAAGAACGACACCGACCCACAACTCGATCGGCCACTCGTGCGGACCGCGGAATCTGAGTTGGGGTCGGGTTCGGTTTCGCTTCGGTTTATTGTTGCGCCCGGCGACCTGCCGTATCAGGAAAAGGCGACGGTGCTCGTTGAGGTCGAGGCGGATGCGGGTACGGTCGTTACGATGGAAAACTACTCGGACGCGATCCGCGGGGGCGATCATCGGTTCGAGCTTTCGGCGAAGGAGATCGAGCGGAAGGAAACGGTGCCTCAACCTGATGGGCGGCTCGCCTGGACCTATCGGTATGAGCTTTCGTTTGTGCTGCCGGGTGAATATGAGCTTCCCGGTGCGGCGGTGACTTATGTAACCACGCCCCCAACTTCTGACGCTGAGAATTCGGAAGCGGCGGAGTCGCCGGCGGGTGAGCCGAAATCACTTTCGACCGAAGGCGTGACGGTCATTGCCGAAGCAACCGCGGCGGCAGCCATGACGCCGGAGCAGCTTGCCCAGATCGAAGTGCTTCCCCCGGTGGAGATGGAAGAGAAGCGTAGCATTTGGGTTTGGCTCGGACCGCTCCTTGCGATTCTTGCGATTGCCGTGGTGGTGTTTCTACTGCGACGAGCGCGGAAAGCGAAGCCCGAGGTCATCGTTGTCATTCCCGCGCACGAGTGGGCGGACAAGGCGATAGCGCGATTGGTTTCTGAGGACTTGGCGGGTCGAGGATTGATTCAAGAGTTTCACTATCGCATTAGTGACATTCTTCGAGGGTATATTGAGCGTCGGTACGCGGTGCTCGCTCGGGAGATGACGACGGAGGAGTTTCTAGAAGCAGCCACGCGCGACGCACGGTTTGATGACATCGCTCGCGGCGAGTTGGATCAGTTTCTTCGAGCGTGCGACCTGGTAAAGTACGCCAAGCACCAGGCCACAACGGACGACGCGGAATCGTTGCTGAAGACAACGCGGGGATTCATCGCGCGAACGCGAGAACGGATCGCTGCCATCGCCGGCGCGGATGCGTCAAATGAAGGGCGGGCGGCATGACCGAGTGGTTTCTTGAACGCTTTGCGCCCGGTGCGGTCTTCTTGTGGCTTACGGGTGCGTTTCTCCTCGTATTGCCGATGGTTTGGCTTCGAGCGCGGTCTCGCGTCGTGGCGACGGTTCGGTTTGGGTCGATGGAGTCACTATCGCGCGTTCGGACGAGCCTCGCGTCTCGGTTCCGGTTTGTTGTTCCGCTGTTACGTACCCTCGCGATTCTCTGTTTGCTCCTAGCGCTGCTTAGGCCACAGTCTGGCGGGTCGTACAAGGATAGCAACGAAGGAATCGCGATTCAGATGGTGCTCGATGTGTCGGGGAGTATGAGCGAAGAGGATTTCGTGTTGGACGGGCGTCGCGTGCGCCGGTTGGACGCGGTAAAATCTGTTTTTGAAGACTTCTCGCTGGGGACCGATGAGCTGCGCGGTCGCGAAGGCGATCTGATTGGAATGACAAAGTTCGCGATGTACGCGGACACGGTTTGCCCGCTGACGCTTGATCATGGAAGCTTGCGTGATCTTCTCCGTGAGACGGAAATTCCTGGCTGGGTGCGCGGTCAGCAAGTTCGGCAGCACGAAGAGGCGGGGTATACCGCACTGGGCGACGCGATCATCACGGCAACAGACGATCTTCGACGGGCGGGAGAAAAGGCGATCGCGGGTGTGCCTGGGTCGGAGGCGGCGCGTAGTCGCATTATGATTTTGCTGACAGATGGCAAGGATAACCCCGCACCGATTCGCGGGACAACCGCCCCGGACCCGATCGAGGCGGCACGGGTGGCGGCGACGTTGGGGATTAAGATTTATACAATCGGGGCGATTGGGTCCTCGCCTCAGCAGCGGCGAGGGTTCCTCATGCGAGGTCGGGCGGAATTCGATGAGGGTACGCTACAAAAAATCGCCTCCATGACGGGCGGCAAGTATTTTCGAGCAACGGACACCGATTCGCTCGTAACGATCTATGATGAGATCGATCGACTTGAACGACGACGCACCGGCGAACGAACGTATCAGGATAACATCAGGGCGGCCACGCTTGCCATGATGGCGGGACTGTCGCTATTGATGCTGGAATTCTTGCTAAGCAATACGCGGTTTCGACGAATACCGTAACAATGAAACGAACTTATCCCATCTCACTTTGGATTGTGTGGACCGCGGTCGTACCCGGTGCGCTTGCGGTTACGGCGGTGTTGATCGTTGCGTCGGCGGACCGAAGCGTCCTTGTCTTCGATCGACCTGACCTCTGGTGGTTGGGTTCGCTTGGCGCTGTGGCTGCGCTTCTTGCGATGTATAGCGCGGTGCGCCGACGACGCGCACTCACGACGTTTGCCTCTGCCGAGCTTGGGCCGCTACTGCTGGGTCGCGTAAGTGCGGGTCGGCAGGCATTTCGAGCTGGATTGTTCGTGCTCGCTATCGGGCTACTCGCTGCCGCGATCGTCGGACCGCGATGGGATAAGTATCTTGAAAAACAGAAAGTGTACGGGCGGGATATCGTCGTCGCGCTCGACGTTTCGCGTTCGATGCTCGCAAGGGACGTAACGCCCTATCGTCTCGCCAATGCAAAGCGGGAAATCAAGCAGCAACTAACCGAACGAGGCGCTTTTGCGCAGTCTAACCGTCTGGCCCTGATGGCCTTCGCGGGAACGACGTCGCTTCGACTGCCGCTAACGACCGATACCCTCGCGTTTCAAAGGAAGCTGGACGAAATCCACGTCGGAAGTGTGCCGCGCGGTGGCACCGCAATCGCTGAGGCTATCCGCTCAAGCGTCGAGCTATTCGCGCGGTCTCCTGAGCAGGCGGAAAGAGTCATCCTGCTGTTTACCGACGGCGAAGATCATGAAGGCGGTCCGGTGGAAGCGGCCAAGGCTGCTTGGGAGGGGCACGGCATTCGTGTTTTCACGTTCGGCGTGGGCGACGACACCAGCACCGTCGGGGCGGAGGTTCCTGAATCGCTGGGCGAAAATAAGCCGATGCTGTACGACGGGCAGATCGTTTTCTCGAAGCTCGACGTCGATGGTCTTCGTAAAATCGCGGAGGCGGGTCAGGGGGCGTATTTTTCGATCGGGCAGTTGTTTCGAGCGGTCAACATGATCGCAAGCATGAAGCGGTCGGAGCTTTCAACGGAAGAGCGGTTGCGACATAAACCTCGCTTCCAGTGGTTCCTGGCTGCGGCGATTGCACTGCTCTGCCTGGAGACGCTGGTACGCGAGGCGCGCAATGTTCAAGACGACCGGGTCATTCGAACATGGCAACGGGAGGAAACGGCATGATCGATAAACACGCTCCAATTGCGATGGCTTTACTCGTTACGTTCGTTGCCGTGGATTCGTTCGCACAGGAAAAGGTCGCGGCGAAAAAGGATGCGACGCCGACGAGCGTTGCGCCCGCGCCAAAGGAGACCGCTCCGCAGTTGGTGCGCGAGGGCAACAAGCTTCTTCTTGACGATAAGGCAGATCTCGCGCTGGAAAAGTACGACCTTGCGAAGACGCTCGCCCCGGAAGCCAGGGAGATCGCGTTTGCCGAGGGGCTGAGTCATTTCAAACTCGGCGACTACGCGACCGCTCGGGAGGAATTCTCGCAGGTGGCGGGCAGCGCCGGCGATGCGTTGGCCGACGACGCGCTATACAGCAAGGGTACGTGCGATCACGCTGAGGCGCTGGCCAGCTCCGAGAACCCGGAACAGGCGATGGGGAAACTCGAGAGCGCGATGCGGACCTATCGCGACGTCCTGGGGCGGAATCCGAATCATCAGGCTGCCCGAGACGCGAATTTCAAGGCGGCCTCCATGTGGCGACAGATCAAGAAGCAGATGGAGCAGCAGAAGCAGGAACAGAAAAAAGACGGTGAGGGCGACGACGACAACGAGAAGAAGGACGATCAAGAGAAACAGGATCAGCAAGAGCAGAACGACGAGAAAAGCGACGAAGACCAAGAGCAGAGCGATCAGCAAGAGTCGGAGGATCAGCAGAAGGAAGATCAGGAATCCTCCGAATCAGAGCAGGACCAAAAAGAGAAAGAACAAAAGCAGGAACAATCCAAGAGCGACGAGCAAAAGGAATCGGACCAGCAGCAAGCGCAACAATCCGAAGAAGAGCAGGTTTCTCAGGAACAGGCGGAGCGCAAGCTGCGCGAAATGCTGCAGGAACTCAAAGACCGACAGAAAGCTAGAAAGAAACCTGTCAAACGTGTCCCTCCACCGCGCGGAGGCAAGGACTGGTAAATGAAACTCACCGCTTGCCTGCTGTTGTTCGGAGTACTCAGTACCTCTGCGTCTGCCCAGAGTGCGGGGGTTGAGTTGCGGGTGGGCGCACAAACGATCGAGGTCGGCGAAGTCGTCTCAGCCCAGCTTGTCTGCACGAACACCGGTGACCCCAAGCTTCCGGCAATCACGACTCCCGCGGGCATTTCGCTTGAGTTGCTCAATTCCAATCCTTCGGTTTCGTCAAGAACGTCGTTCATCAATGGTCGACGCTCGAGCAGTAAGACGTACACCTACCCGCTTCGACTTACGGGGGTGAAGGCGGGAACGTTTCTACTTGGTCCGTATGTGATCGAGGCGGGCGGTAGTTCTTACCAGACGAAACCCATTCGGATTTCCGTTCGGGGAGCATCAGCCACCAATCAACCGCTCGGCGATCAGCTCGTGTTCGTAAAGCTCGAAGTCAGCAAGACGTCGCTCTATGTAACCGAGAGCTTTCGAGCGACGCTAACGATCGGTCTGCGGAAGGTCTACGTCGATGGGCAACTTCTCAACTATGACCAACTGCTTCGCAGTGTGGATGCGAACGCCTCGACGCTCGGCGGGTTTGGCCCACAGTTTACCCCGAGCGAGATTCGACTCTCGGACGCAAGTGGGATCCCCCACGAATATCTTTTGTACCGTCACCAAAGAGACATCCGCGGCGATGAAGTCGGCACGCTGACCGTCGGCCCGATCTTTTTGAAGGTGGATTACCCGACATCTTTTCGGCGGTCTTTCTGGGGACGCGGGCTGGAACCCTCCCGCACCAAGCGCGTGACCGCTCGGGCGGACGCCTATTCGATTGAAGTAAAAGGACCGCCCGTGACAGGGAGACCCACCGATTTCACGGGCGCGATCGGTCGCTACACGATCGCAGCCTCAGCGAAACCCGACCGAGTCACGCAGGGCCAGCCCGTGACGCTTGCGCTGACGATTCGAGGGGTTCCGATTGACGGTGTCGCAGGTCCGAATCTGTCGAAACAGCCGGAGTTGATGAGCCGGTTCGAGTTTTCAACCGGTGAACTTCGCGGAGACGTCGAACGCGCGAGCACGAAAGTCTTCCGTCGTGCGGTCTTTCCCAAACAACAAGGTGAACAAACCATTCCGCCGATCCGATGGTCGTATTTCGATCCTCGTTCCGAGCGATATGTATCGCTGCATACCAAGGCGATCCCGATCACCGTCGATCCACCAGCGGGCGGCGAAGTACCGGATTTCTCGCTGGCAGATGCGGGCGACGATGCGTCGAACGGACGACTCACGGTCTTACAGGGCGGCATTTCGCCGAATGTCGTGAGCGTCGATCTTGTGCTGGACGACCAAGCGGTCGCGTTTGTTCCGGCGCAGATAGGGACAATCGTCATTGCCCCCCCCGCTCTTTACTTGTTGATGACGTTACTGCTTGGTCACCGGGCACGACTTCGCGGGGACCGGGGTTATGCGCGGCGGCGCGGTGCTCGCGGTCGCGTTCGTGCGGGCATCTCAGCCGCGATTAACGCAAACACTGCCACGGAGCAAACGGAGATGTTGGCGCAAGCGCTGACCTCATTTGTATCCGACATTTTCAACCTGCCGCCGGGTGAACTGACCCCTGGCGACGTGGAAACGATCCTCGTGCAGAACAGCGTTGATGAGAACCTCACTCGGGAGATCGTCGAATTCCTCCGCTCCGCCGACGCCATCCGATACGCACCGGCGACCGCGGAGATGAGTACCATGTCGGAAACTGCGGATCGTGTGCGGCGATGGGTTGATCTGATCGAAAAGACGACGGCATGAAGAACAGCTTTGTTAGCTTAGCCATCTTTTGGTTACTCGCCGGGTTTGCGGGGATCGGCGATGCGCGCGCCGACGGACTAGGCTCGCCTGCGTCGTTCTTTGAAGAAGCGATGGTAGAGTTCGACGAAGGGCAGCAACTTCTTTCGAGCGATGCGGACCGGGCGAGGAAACTCTTTCGCGATGCCGCCACCAAACTCTCGTCAATCGCGGCGGGCGGCGTTGAGAATGGATACCTTGAGTACAATCTCGGGAACTGCTACTTGCAGGCGGGCGATATTGGACGGGCGGTTCTTCACTATAAGCGGGCGAAGCGGCTGATCCCCACGGACGCACTTCTTACGAGCAATCTCGCAGTGGCTCGCTCTCGGTGTGTGACGCAGGTAAGGCGTAGTGCTCGCAGTGAGGTGCTCGAGACGATCTTCTTTGTGCATCACCAGCTTGCGCTGCGACATCGGGTGGCACTTGCTGTCGTCGCGTATCTTCTGATCTGGGTCTTCCTGCTAGTGCGAAACCGATGGCCTCGCAGATGGACCGCGGTTGGGGCGACGGTCTGCTCGCTGGTTGCCGTGAGCCTCGCGGTGTCGGTCACGGTTAGCTTCTTGAGCGATCGAAATGAGCCGGAAGGGGTTGTCCTGGGAAGCGACGTAACGGTCTACAAGGGCCCGGGAACGAGTTACCAGCGTCTCTTAGAGCAGCCACTTCAACCGGGCGTCGAGTTCACACTCCGCGAGCGTCGCGGGGACTGGTGGCGGGTCGAGCTGGCCGACGGGAACGCCGGGTGGATACCGCTACGGATTGCGGAGCTTGTCCCTCAAGACAAGAAGACGGACGTAGCGTTCTTAAGCGGCGCGTAGCATCGCCCTCCCTGAGCCACGTGGCTTTAGCCCGCGCGGACTCACGACCCCCAAGGACTGCCCAACGATTGTAGAATGATCCCACCCAAGCAAGAGTTCCCTGCAATCAACGACGCCATACAAAGAATGACACAGATAGTTGCCGTGGACCGTGCGATCGTGTTAGCATGGTCCCGGGCAGCGGAACGTCGTCGCGGTCTGGCCGTTGGAGGTGTCGGGGGAAGGGTTGCCCCCGAAACCCGTTCGTTACGAGGGAAGTCGAGCCGGATGGTCGTTAAGATAATCGCCGTATTCGCCCTGGTCGCCCTCCCGCTCAACCTGTCCATGTGGCATCGAAGCCACAATGCTCCCACGATGCACCGCTGGGACATGACGCTCTATCAATCGACGACGGTTTACATCCGCGAAGGGATGTGCGGCGTCCACATCCTCAGCATGCCCACCAAAGTCGCCTCAAAGTCTGAGTTTGAGACACCCTTGGGGTGGGATCCGCTCGTAGGAAGGTCGCCAGGGGTCTTTCCGTTTTTTCTAACCTCGAGCACCATGGGCCCCTACCGCAATACGTGGATCGTCTTTCCGTTCTGGTTCCCCGCGGCCGTTCTTTCATTTTTCGGCATCCTCCCCATCGTTCGGGGTCCGGTTCGGCAATATCTCCGGAAGCGACGGGGGCTGTGCTTGGAATGCGGGTACGACCTTCGCGGAACGCACGGGAAACGCTGTTCAGAATGCGGAACGCATTTCCGATAGCAGCGCGCCGCCCTCTCCATGCCTTATGCCGGCGCCATCAACCCCGTTCCACTCGACCTTTTCGTTTGACCAACCCCCACCCTCGCGGATAACCTATCCGCTTTGGAACTGAACGAATCGACGTTAATCTCAGCGGGAAACAACCATGCAGGACATACTCGGCAAACTCGGACTGGAAGGTCAGAACCTCGGCGGATTTTGTGGCGATTGGATGGGCAGCGGCGATTCGCTCGACTCAAAATCGCCCATCGACGGAAAGAAAATCGCATCGGTCACGCAGGTCACCGAAGCGGAATACGACACCATCGTCGATCGCGCGCATCAGGCGTTTTTGAAATGGCGAACAACCCCCGCCCCCACTCGCGGCGAAACCGTGCGACAGCTCGGCAACGCACTCCGCGAACACAAGGACGAACTTGGTGCGCTTGTTACGCTGGAGATGGGAAAGATTCTCCCCGAGGGCGGCGGCGAGGTCCAAGAGATGATCGACATCTGCGACTTCGCAGTCGGGCTATCGCGTCAGCTGTATGGGCTAACGATGCCCTCGGAACGACCCGGTCATCGCATGGCTGAGCAGTGGCATCCGTTGGGTGTGGTTGGTGTGATCTCGGCGTTTAACTTCCCGGTCGCGGTCTGGTCATGGAACTCGGCGCTGGCTGCGGTATGCGGCGACGCGACACTTTGGAAACCATCTTCCCAAACACCGCTAACAGCCATCGCATGTATCAAAATCGCCGAGCGCGTTTGCAAAGCGACGGGCGTTGATCCTGCGATCTTCAGTTTGGTGATTGCACCGGGTCGCACCGTAGGTGACAAGCTCTTGCACGACAAGCGCATCCCGCTCGTCTCCGCAACGGGAAGTTGTCGCATGGGCTATCGCGTCGGCGAGGTCGTCGGCAAGCGTCTCGGTCGCACCATTCTCGAACTCGGAGGAAACAACGCGATTATCGTCTCGCCCGAAGCTGACCTCAAGATGGCCATTCGCGGGATCGTGTTCGGCTCGGTCGGAACCGCCGGTCAGCGATGCACCTCCACTCGTCGGATCATCGCCCATGAGTCGATCCGCGATGAACTTGTTGAAAAACTGATCTCTTCGTACAAGCAGGTGAAAATTGGAGACCCGCTCGCCGAGGGCACGCTGATGGGGCCACTGATCGACACGGGTGCGGTCGATACCATGATGGCTGCCATCGAGACGATCAAAAAAGAAGGCGGCAAAATACTCTACGGCGGCGAAAAACTCGACGGGGACAACTACCCCGGCGGCTGCTATGTGACGCCGTGTATTGCCGAAGCGAAGAACGAATATCAAATCGTTCAGGACGAGACGTTTGCCCCAATTCTTTACATCATGACGTACAAGACGTTCGACGAGGCCATCGCGATCCACAACGGCGTCCCGCAGGGTCTTAGCTCGTCGATCTTCACGCGAAACGTACTAGAGGCTGAGCAATTCCTGACGGCAGCGGGTAGCGACTGCGGCATCGCCAACGTCAACATTGGCACCAGCGGCGCAGAGATCGGCGGCGCATTCGGCGGCGAAAAAGAAACCGGCGGCGGTCGCGAGTCCGGCTCAGACGCATGGAAAGCTTACATGCGCCGCCAGACGAACACGATCAACTACACCAACGAGCTTCCTTTGGCGCAGGGGATCAAGTTCGGGGACTGATGTCTGCTTAAAGCGGCCCCCCCCTTAAGCGGAACACCGTTCGGTTTGTCGAAACCCGTCCGGCCCGTGCTGCGCGCGACTGCAATCTGCTATCATGATACCCTTTGGTAGCTGTGTCGGTCAGGGTCAGGATGTACGTCGCCTGCGGGAGCCTTGTTGATGGCAATGAACTCGATCGGTCTGGAAACGCTTCGCCTTGGGGTGAATAACCTTCGTCTGCACAAGCTGCGCTCGCTGCTCACGTCGCTGGGGATCATCCTCGGGGTCGCAGCCGTGATTTGTATGCTGTCGGTGACCGAAGGCGCTTCGGCCGACGAGATGCGGCTGATCGAGCTTCTTGGCACCAAGAACATCATTGTCAACTCGGTCAAACCGCAACAGGCGGCCCAGTCCAGCGGGAAAAGTCGCGCAAGGATGACCGAATACGGCATCACCCGCGACGACGTAGCCATGATTCGCGAGACGATTCCGCACGTCGCCCATGTTGTTCCGCTCAAGACGGTCGCCTATCGCGCCCATAACAGTGCCAAGCAAGCGACGCTCGAAGTCGTGGGCACAACCCCGGAGTTCTTCGAAGTCGTCAACATAACGATCGCAGAAGGGCGACGCCTTGGCTACGAGGACTCAGACGGGCGCAAGAATACGTGTGTGATTGGTGACGCGGTTCGCACGGCGCTTTTTCCGCTGTCGGACCCAATCGGAGAGACGCTTCTGGTAGAGCGACACCCAACGTCGATCCCGTTTACAGTTGTCGGAGTGCTGGCAGATGTCGAGACCGCGGGAACACCAGAGCGCGGCGTTCAGCAGCGCGATTTGAATAACGAAATTCTGATCCCGTTCTCCACAGCCATGTCGCAATTCGGCGAGATCACGCGAAAGTCCGACTCCGGATCGCGCGAGTATCTCAAGATCCAATATTCCGGCCTATACATCACTGCCACAGAAATCGACGCCGTCGAGGCGGTTTCCGAAATGGTCAAACGCGTGCTCGAGAAGAATCACATCAAGAAGGACTACGAAGTCAAAGTGCCCCTCGCACGCCTCAAGCTCGCGGAGCAAAAGGAACGGAACAGCAAACTGACGCTTGGGTTCATCGCTGGCATATCGCTGCTGGTCGGCGGCATTGGGATTATGAACATCATGCTGGCGACGGTGACAGAGCGAACGCGCGAAATCGGAATTCGCCGGGCGCTCGGAGCCAAACGCAGCAGCATCACGCTGCAATTCCTCGTGGAGACGATCGTTCTGTCTACAACCGGCGGGCTTGCTGGCGTCGCGTTGGGTGTTGCTGGTGCAAATATCGTCACAAAGCTGGCAAGCTGGGATACTATCGTCAGCGGTTGGTCGGTTGCGATCAGCTTCGGGCTGTCCGTTCTTGTCGGCGTTGTGTCAGGTCTTTACCCGGCCATGTCCGCCGCCAAGCTCGACCCGATCGACGCCCTTCGCTACGAGTAATCTTTCCTATCTTAACGGACCACCCCCGTTATTGGGCTGTAGTCCGCATTTGCGTATTTTTATTTGTTTCGCGCGTTTTCGTGTGGTATAGTTCGATTGGCAATCGGTCCCCCACCGCCGCTCAGTTTCCCCCAGCGTAATCTGAGCCTAGTCGCTTTGCGCGGCAGGTTTTCGTATTCCGGGCGCTATCGGTACCTTCGTATTACGAGCGTAATACGTTGGCAAGCGTACTAGGAGAGAGTGATTCTCGGTCTTACTGCCGGGAGCTGCTCGGAGCAAGAGTACAAAAGGGAAGGAGTCAGACGATGGGTGCTGAACTCGTAAAGGATGTCAAGAACGACGAACTACCGCAACTGACCTTGGCTGCGAAACCGCCGACAGGGGCGGTCATACAAGCACTGGCCGTTGAGGATCAGGTTCTGCTGACCAAGCTGTTGACTGAGCCGGTGGAGTTTGTGGACCACCCGGACTTTGCCAAGCGATCGGCGGATAAGAAGTTCTTCGGCGGACCCGCCAAGCTTGTACGCCCGAACGCGACTCGTTTTGCCGAGTTCCCGGACGATATCAGCGATGCCGCTCGCAGCGGTGAGCGTGTTCCGACGCTCTCCTATGAGCAGGAATCCCATATTTTCAATCGCTACAACTACACGCGGCGGAAGATCGCGCAGTTGCTGAAAAAGAACGCCGGCAAGCGACTTTCCGCTGCCACCACACGCGAATTGCTCGCGTGGGGACATCGCATGCTCGCCTGCCGCAGCGTGATCGTGAAGATTAACATGCCGCTGGTTCTGGCGATGGCGAAACGTACGCGACTGACCAACATCGACTTCAACGAGATGATTAGCGAGGGCAACATGGCCCTTCTGCGCAGCGTCGAAAAATTCGACGCTGGCCGTGGGTATAAGTTCTCGACCTATTCCTGTCGTGCGATTCTCAAGAGCTTCTCGCGGGTCGCCATGCGTGCGAGCCGTTATCGCGGTAAGTTTCCAACAGAATTCGACCCCGCGATGGAACGCAGCGACTATGTCGAGTCTCGTCGTATCGACCACGAAGCGGACTGCGTGGACGAGTTGAAAGAGATTTTCCTGAACAACCTTGCCGAATTGAGCGAAGTCGAGCGGACGGTGATTACCGAACGCTTCGCGCTGGGTCGCGATATTGACAAAGGCGAGGACGGACCGAAAACGCTCGAACAGGTCGGCAAGATTGTCGGCGTGACGAAAGAGCGGATCCGTCAGATTCAGAATAACGCCCTCAAGAAGATGCGCATAACGCTGGAGGAACGATTCCTCGCCGCGTAAAAGGCTCTTGAGGGCATACAGAATTCCTCCAAACAGGGAAAGCAGCACTGGGCTACGGGAGACGTCGAGGGGTTGACGTTTCACGTAGCCCGGCTTTTTTGTGCCCGGTCGCCGGATTCTCGCCAACCGGTGAGACTGGACCGAAAAGCTGCATGTCGTACAATGGTTGGCTCGCCTTATCGTGAGGCGGAGACAGTCTTTTGACCGCCGCTAAGTGGCCAAGCACACCGCTGTACATGATCGACCTGCACGCTATCTGGACAGACCGCGCCCTCCATCTTTGGGGAATGAGCGAAGAGGCGACCAAGAACGGCCACAGACATTCCGGAAACGGAAACGGATCGCCCGCTCGCTATCCGCAGGCGGTCAGCATCGATCAACTCCGCAGCTTGGCGGGCGACAACTGGGAAAACTTGCTGATCGCCGACGCGAAGAGTTCGGAGATGAGCCTGCGCCTTCCGACGCAACCGAACGGCAAGCCGACCGCAACAGAGGAACCCCTTTCGACATACGCGGTGCCAACGCTCGCGTTTGGTCCCGCCGACGCGATTGACCTTCTCTCATCACTTCCGCGCGAACCGGACGACGGGGTCGCGATCGGAGGATCATTGCGGTATTGGTCGCGGGCGTCAGAACTGGTGCTCGAACTCTTAGCGCGGCAGGCGTTTGTACCAGCGCTGCACCGCGGAGCAAACGACGCCTATCGCGGCTATTGGCGCGTGGTTGTGGACGACGAAATCACGTCGGAAAAGCTCCGGCGACTCATCGTCTCGATGCCGCCGGTTTGTCGTTGCGAAGCGATCGACGAAGACTCACCGCAGGCAGCGACGCTTCTCGAGAGTTTTCTTTGGACAAGCGTCGATTGTCTTGTCCGGCGGTGTCTGTCGGGCGACGAGCTTGCCCATTCGCTTCAAGAGCATTCCGAGGAAACGCTGACGCCACAAATGCGTTGGCTGCGAGCGCTCGTGGGTGACGAGTCCGCGGTTTCGGGATCGGCTGATGAGAACGCCAAGGTTCATTTAGTTGTTCGAGAATGGATCGGACGATTAGAGCCGGCGCTTCCACCGCGTTCGTGTCGAAGCTGTTTTCGCCTGCACGCACCGGATGAAGACGGCGAGCCTGACGTATGGCGATTGACGCTGCATGTCCAGGCGACAAGTGATGCTTCGTTGATCGTTGACGCGGGCGACCTGAGCGCCTCGCTCGAAACGGAACCCACCATCCTGCAACGTCCGTTCGACAACGCGATGGAACAGCTTCGTACGGACGTAGTCCAGGCCACTCGACATTTTCCACCACTGCTGCCATGTGGCGATACAAATGGACCTGTGGAGTGTTCGTTTGGCGCTGCGGAAGCGTATAACTTCCTTCGAAACGCCGCCCCGATTCTGGAATCCGAAGGGCACGGCGTTTTTCTTCCCAGTTGGTGGCGGCGTGGTGGGCCGCGCTTGCAGATGCAGCTCGGTCTTAAGCCCACAACCGAGAACGTCGGACTTGATTCCAAAGCGATTCGCCTCGACTCGCTGGTTGCTTATGACTGGCACGTTGCCATTGGCGACAAGGAACTTTCGCTCGAAGAGATTTCGGCGCTCGCACATTCGAAAGAACCTCTCCTGCGCGTCCACGATCAATGGGTCGAGATTCAGCCCGCCGACGCGCAGGCGGCGCTCACGTTTCTGCAACAGCATCCCGCCGGAGAGATGACGCTCTTTGAAGCCATCCGTCAGTGCTACATCGCAGATGATCTCGAAACCGGTATTCCGATGGCTGGCTTTCGGGCGGAGGGCTGGGTCCGACTGCTTTTGGATTCGACGGACTTCCACGCGAGCATCGACGATCTTCCGCAGCCGGAGAATTTCGACGGAGAGCTTCGCCCGTATCAGCTTAAGGGGATGCAGTGGCTTAGCTTTCTTTCGCGTTTGGGATTGGGGGCCTGCCTCGCTGACGACATGGGGCTTAGCAAGACCATCCAGATGATCGCGCTTTGGCTGACTGAACGGAAAGAGGGGAAGTCGCCGGGACCAACGCTTCTAGTGGTTCCCATGTCGTTGGTCGGTAACTGGCAGCGCGAGATCGCACGCTTCGGCGAGTCGCTACGCGTGCTGGTCCATCATGGTCTTGACCGGTATACGGGGCAGCGTTTTGTCGAAGAAGCCGAGCAACACGACATCGTCATCAGCACCTATGCCCTTGCCCATCGAGATTTCGATCATCTAACGGAAGTGAAGTGGCATCGCATTGCGCTTGACGAGGCGCAGAATATCAAGAACTCCGCCGCCAAGCAGTCCGTCGCGGTTCGATCGCTTCGCGCGTTGCATCGCGTCGCGCTAACGGGTACGCCGGTCGAAAACCGCCTCAGCGAACTCTGGTCCATCATGAACTTTCTCAACCCCGGTTATCTCGGGCAGGCCGGCGACTTCCGGCGACGTTTTGCCGTTCCCATCGAGCGTCATCACGATGAACACCGGGGACTTCGCTTGCGGCAGCTCATCCGCCCCTTCGTCCTGCGCCGCTTGAAGAGTGACCCCACCGTCCAGGTCGACCTTCCCGCCAAAATGGAGATGAAGGTCTATTGCAACCTGACGAAAGAGCAGGCCGCGCTATACGAAGCCATGGTCAATAGCATGATGGCGCAGATCGACCAATCCGAGGGGATTCAGCGACGCGGACTCGTACTCGCCACGCTTGTGAAGCTCAAACAGATTTGCAACCACCCCGCCCACTTTCTCGCGGACGACTCGGCGATCCCCAAGCGAAGCGGAAAATGCGACCGACTAACCGATATGCTCGAAGAAGCGTTGCAGGAAGGCGATCGGGCGCTTGTCTTTACACAATTCAAGCAGATGGGGTCTCTACTGAAACCTCATCTCGAACATGCATTCGGGCAGGAAGTCCTCTTCCTGCATGGCGGATTGAATCGCAAAAAACGCGATGAGATCGTTGAGCGTTTCCAGAACGAAGGCGATGAGCCGAGGGTGATGCTCCTCTCCTTGAAAGCGGGCGGGTTCGGATTAAACTTAACAGCCGCCAACCATGTGTTCCACTTTGACCGCTGGTGGAACCCCGCCGTAGAAGACCAGGCCACCGACCGCGTTCACCGCATCGGGCAGGTAAAGCAGGTACAGGTTCACAAATTCGTCTGCATCGGAACGCTGGAAGAGCGGATCGATGCAATGCTTGAAAAGAAACGCAACCTGGCGGATAAAATTGTTGGCAGCGGTGAGAGCTGGCTCACGGAGCTTTCGACGGACGCCCTGCGCGACCTCTTTGAACTTTCGCGCGACGCCGTAGGAGACGACTAACGACCATGAAAACCATCCGACCCGGTGCCCGACGTGCGATCCCTGCTGATCCAGCGCCGGTCCCCGTTGCGCCGATTCGCAAGCCCCCGCCGACGCAGTACGACGACGAGCTTCCGGAATCCGTAAAGGTTGTTCCAACGATCTATCCGCCATCGGCTCCGCTCGAAGAGTCGCTCGATTCCTTTTGGACGACAGGCGAAGAATTCGACGGCGTCGAGATTGCGATCGAACCACCGGAGAGGCCGCTGGGCGTGCTGGAAAAGCTGGGACCATCCCCGTTCCCTCGGGGCGGGTTCCCAATGGTCGGATTCCTCGCAACGACGTACGACAAAGTCGGTCGATATGCATTAGAGCGGAAACAGTAGCGGCGAATGCGACTCGACCGGCGTCATCGCACCTCGGTCTTGACGAAAGGTGCTAGAATCCGTACAAAACTCGCCTGCATCGCCAACGTAGCTCAACGGTAGAGCACGGCTTTCGTAAAGCCGAGGTTGTGGGTTCGAATCCCACCGTTGGCTTGGTCTACCCCGGTTCGAACCGAACGTTGATCGGAGTCGCGGGGCGGAGTCTGTCTAGCCCCCACTGCGTACTCGCGCGTTGTACGCGGCAGACACATCGCTGCGACTTAGCGTCCCGATGATCTGGCGATCGTCCTTTTCATCGACGACGATCAACGCCGGAATCCCCTGATCAAGCTTATTCAGGGCGGCGAGAAGAGACTCGCGCGATGTAATAGTCGTTGCGGGTTTAGCCACGTCGCGAGCAATAATCAGATCTGTCACGTTGATTTCTGTGATGATCCCGCGAATGTCATCCGCGTCGATCACACCGGTCAACTTGTCATCTTCATCAATCACGGGGAAACAATCCTGCAACGTTTCCGTATAACGTTTGCGCAGCGCGGTAAAGCTCAAATCGCCCTTAACGAAGAGGAGCGAACTGAGATCGTAATCCTACAGCGCCTCGCGAACCGTCATTCGCTTCAAAACGGCGCTGGCCATCTTGCCGACCTTGCTCGGAGCGTCCAGTCGTGACTGCAACTGCTCCCGATACAGCGTGCATCGACGGCAGAGGATGTA
>JAJRUK010000363.1 GCA_024277835.1 Planctomycetota bacterium
CCGTGGCCAGACCCGCAGCTCCGCCGCCAATGATCAGGATGTCGGATTCGGTTGCGACGTTTCGCTCCTTACTTTCGGCGACCGGTGGTTGATCGGCGGTTTGGGCGGTAACCGGGGGATGGGGTTCTTCGTTTTGTGTGGACGTGGTCCGCGGACTTCGTTTCGAGGGCGGCGCGGTGGCGGCGGGCTTCAATCGCTTCTTTCGGCGGATTTGCAGGGATCAAGCAGTCGCATCCTTCGCCGATGAGGTCGGCCTTCCCCGCTTCGATGAGCGCTCTTCTTACGAGGAAGTAGTTCTCGGGTTTGAAGAATTGCATGAGTGCTCGCTGAACTTTTCGGTCGCGGAGGTGCTTGGCGATGAAGACGGGCTTCATGGTCATGGGGTCGAGGTTCGTGTGGTACATGCACGCGGCGATGTCGAAAGGCGCGGGGATGAAGTCCTGTACCTGCTCGGGGCGGTAGCTATTTTGTTTCAGAAAGACGGCGAGGTGGATCATGGCATTGACGTCGCTGCCGGGGTGAGACGCGATGAAGTAGGGGACGAGGTATTGCTCCTTACCCGCTTTCTTTGACGATTTCTTGAAAGCTTCGTCGAAGCGGGCGAAGTCGTCGATGTCGGGTTTCTTCATGACGCGGAGGGTTGCAGGGTCGGTGTGTTCGGGTGCGACTTTGAGATGGCCTCCGACGTGATGGGCGGTGAGTTCGTCGAGATACTCGGGCGAGAGCTGGGCAAGGTCCATGCGAACGCCGCTAGCGACGAAGACTTTTCGGATACCTTTTTGGGTTCGAGCTTCGCGCATGACCTGAATCAACGGGCCGTGGTCTGTGTCGAGCAGTTTACAAAGTGTGGGGTGAACGCAGGAAAGTCGGCGGCAAATGGCTTCGACTTTTGGATCAGCGCAGCGCATTTCGTACATGTTGGCGGTCGGTCCGCCGATGTCGCTGACGATGCCCTTCATGGATTTGTCTTGTCCGATCGCGGCGACTTCGCGCGTGATGGATTCCTTGCTGCGCGATTGGATGATGCGTCCTTGGTGCGTGGTAATCGAGCAAAACGTACAGCCACCGAAGCATCCCCGCATGATCGTGACGGAGTTCTTAATCATTTCAAACGCGGGGATGGGTTGCGTGTATATCGGATGCGGTTTTCGCGTGTAGGGCAAGTCGTAGAAGAAGTCCATCGCGTTTTGCGACTCGGGGAGACGCGGCGGGTTGCAGACGACAGCCTGTCGGTCGTGCATCTGGACGAGCGTTTTGGCGTTGTAGGGGTTGGTCTCCAGATGGATGCCGCGGGTTGCTTCGGCGAAGGCGCGTTTGCTTTCCTTTACGCTTTCAAAGGAGGGCAGGTTGAGAATGTCGTGGCCGGTTGGGGGCGTTTCTTTCGCGCCCATTGCATAGGTGAGGCCTCTCATGTTGCGAAGGTCGGTGAGTGATTCGCCGGCGTCGAGTCGTTTTGCGATTTCGACGATGGTTGCTTCACCCATACCGAACGCGACGAGGTCTGCTTTGGCGTCGAGGAGGATGGAGCGTTTGACGGTATCGCTCCAGTAGTCGTAGTGGGCGAGTCTTCGCAGACTTGCTTCGACACCGCCGGCGATGATGGGGACGCCCTTGTACGCTTCGCGCGCTCGCTGGCAGTACGCTTTGGTCGCGCGGTCGGGGCGAAGGCCAATCTGTCCGCCGGGGGAGTAGGCGTCGTCGTTTCTAACTTTGCGGCTCGCGGTGTAGTGGTTAATCATCGAGTCCATGTTGCCCGCGCTGATGGCGAAGAAGAGGCGCGGTTTGCCGAAGGTTCGCCACGGGTCTGCGGTTTTCCAGTCGGGTTGGGCGATGATGCCAACGCGAAAGCCGTGCGCTTCGAGAACGCGGGCGAGGATCGCGGCGGCGAAGCTTGGGTGGTCGATGTACGCGTCGCCCGAGACGAAGACGATGTCGATTTCATCCCAGCCGCGCTTCTTTGCCTCGACCATCGTCATCGGGAGGGGCGCGCTTGTTTCGAGCGCTGGGAGTCCGAGCTTGACGAAGTCTGTGGGGTTGCACGCGCCGGGTGCGGGTCTATTTTGGACCATCGATTTTTCTCACGGTTGGTTTCGACCCCGTCGGTCCATTGCAAAACGTTGCAACTCGCAGTCGGGTTCCTTGATGTCGCATGTGGCAAGCGGTGGCAGGCCACTTTCATCACTATAGCAGACGAGGCTGGCAATTGGAAATTCGGCGTTTGGGTGTGCGTTTTTTGAGTTTCTCGCTTTCGCGAGTATCATCCCGCCTTCTACTTATTATGAGCGTGGCGGTCGGGAGGTCGCCTGCTTGTGCAAAATTACTCGGAGAAACGTCGTGCGTGACAGCAAGAAGCCTGATCTTTTCGATATTGAGTCGCAATTTACAGAGGATGAGCGGCAGGTGCGCGATGCGGTGGCCCGCTTTGTCGATGATCGCATTTTGCCCATCATCGGCGAATGTTTCGAGAACGAGTCGTTTCCAATGGACCTGGTGCCGGAAATGGCAGAGCTTGGTTTGTTCGGACCGACGCTTACGGACTATGGCTGCGCGGGGCTGAACAATGTCTGCTATGGACTGATTATGCAGGAGCTTGAGCGGGGTGACAGCGGTGTGCGCAGCTTCGCCTCGGTGCAGAGCGGTCTTTGCATGTATCCGATTCACGCGTACGGGACGGACGAGCAGAAGCAGCGGTGGCTACCTGATATGGCCAAGGGCAAGAAGATCGGTTGCTTCGGTTTGACCGAGCCGGATGGCGGCAGCGATCCGGGGACGATGAAGACGATCGCGAAAAAAGACGGCGGCGATTGGATCATCAACGGGGCGAAGATGTGGATCACCAACGGGTCGATTTCGGATGTCGCGATCGTGTGGGCGGAGACGGACGAAGGGGTTCGCGGGTTCCTCGTTGAAAAGGGGATGACGGGTTACTCGACGCGCGATATTCCGCACAAGTTTTCGCTTCGCGCTTCGATTACGAGTGAGCTTTTCTTTGACAACGTTCGCTTGCCGGATGCGAACCGGTTGCCCGGCGCGAAGGGTCTTGGTGGGCCTCTTGGTTGCTTGACGCAGGCGCGATACGGGATCGCCTGGGGTGCGATCGGGGCGGCGATGGCGTGTTATCAAGAAGCGCTCGAGTTTTGTCATGAACGGGTTCTGTTTGGCGAGCCGCTCGTGAATAAGCAGCATATACAGATTCGACTCGCGGACATGCTTCGGCGAATTACGACGGGTCAACTGCTCGCGCTACAACTGGGTCGCCTCAAGGACGCCGGGACGATGCATCATTCGCAGGTTTCTCTGGCCAAGTGGAACAACGTGCGGGTCGGGATGGACATCGCTCGCGAGGCTCGCGACATTCTCGGCGCGGGCGGGATCAGCATCGAGTGCTCGCCGATTCGTCATATGCTCAACCTTGAAAGCGTGATTACCTACGAGGGGACCGAGACGATTCATCAGCTGATCGTGGGTCGGGAACTGACGGGGGTTGCGGCGTTTTGAGTGAGCCGGAAATCGTGATTCTTGAGTTTAATGAGTTTCCAGGCTGAACCGTGAAGCGAAGCGACGCAGCAGACGTGACAAGAGCCAAACAACGATTCAATCTGAACCGGGCACAGGTGGTTGATGGGAACTTCATTGACTTTGTGAACGGGCTGCGCGCGACGGTGGGTGGTGCGGCGGTAAGTCCTGCGGATGTTGTTGATGATGAGACGGGTTTGACCGCTGGCGACCTCGTGGAATTGTTCGACTCGCAGATCATCGTGCGTCATCAGGATATCGAAGCTCGGAACATGCGGGCGCGCAACGAAGGTTTTTATACGATCGGCAGCGCCGGGCATGAGGGGAACGCGGTTGTTGGTCGGGTGACGCGACATACTGACATCGCGTTTTTGCATTATCGCTCGGGCGGGTTCATGGCTGAGCGCTCGCGCAAGGTGCCTGCGATTGATTTTGTCAAAGATACGATGCTCAGCTTCGCCGCGAGTACGGAAGACCCGATCTCCGGCGGGCGACACAAGGTTTGGGGTAGCAAAGCACTGTTTGTTCCGCCGCAGACTTCTACGATCGCGAGCCATCTGCCCAAAGCGGTCGGGGCGGCGATGGCGCTGCCGCGGGCGTCGCGACTTGGCGTCGAAAGCGGGATGCCCGGCGATGCGATTGTCGTTTGCAGCTTTGGCGACGCTTCGGCGAATCATGCCACCGCGCAGACCGCGTTCAACGCGGTGAGCAATGCCGCGTACCGTCATCTTCCCGTGCCGCTGCTTTTTGTTTGTGAGGACAACGGAATCGGTATCAGCGTGAAGACGCCGAGTACGTGGATCGAGGCGAGTATGCGGAATCGCCCGGGGTTCGGGTATTTCCAGGGGAACGGGCTTGATCTGATCGATGCGTTTCGAGCGACGAAACGCGCTGTCGATACGTGTCGTTCGGAACGGACACCGGTTTTTCTTCATCTTCGCACGGTGCGTCTGCTTGGTCATGCGGGGAGTGATGCGGAGACCGAGTATCACTCGTGGGCCCAGATCGAAGCCAACGAAGCGAAGGATCCGCTACTCGCGTCGGCGAAGTTGTTGGTCGAGCTTGGGGTGCTAACGCCCGCCGTTGTGCTTGAGATGTATGAACGGGCGCGGTCGCGCGTTGCGGAAGCGTCGCGGTACGCTGCCGGCACGCGAAAGATAGACTCAGCCACCGAAGTTCTCGCCGCCCTCGCGCCGAATTCGCCCGAGGCGGTGTTGCAGGAAGTACAGCGGGTTGTGCCTCCGGAAAAGCGGGTCGAGGTTTTCGGCGACGAGGAGCACTTGCCCGAAAATGGACCGCCGCGACACATGGCTGCTCTGATCAATCACGGGCTGCATGATTTGCTTTTGAAATACCCCGAGGCGACGCTCTTCGGTGAGGACGTTGCGAAAAAAGGCGGGGTGTATCATGTGACGACCGGACTCGTAAAGAAGTTTGGGCTAGCCAGGGTCTACAACACGATTCTTGATGAGACGACGATTTTGGGACTGGCGATCGGGGCGGCGCATGTGGGGTTCTTACCGATTCCGGAGATTCAATATCTCGCGTACTACCATAATGCGCAGGATCAGATTCGCGGGGACGCTTGCTCGTTACAGTTCTTCTCGAACGATCAGTTTCGCAATGGGATGGTGATGCGTGTCGCGGGTTGGGCGTATCAGAAGGGGTTCGGCGGTCATTTCCATAACGACAACAGCATCGCAGCCCTTCGCGATGTGCCAGGTCTTGTCATTGCATCGCCGTCGCGCGGGGATGATGCGGTGAAGATGATGCGGACCTGCATGGCTATGGCGAAAGTCGATGGGCGCGTGATTGCATTCATCGAGCCGATCGCGCTGTACATGGCCAAAGACCTCCATGAGAAAAAGGATCAAGCTTGGTCGTTTGCGTATCCATCGCCGGGTGAGTCGATCCCGCTGGGTGAAGGTGAGGTTTATCATGCCGACGCGACTGACGTAACGATTTTGACTTTTGCCAATGGCGTGTGGATGTCGCTCCGGGCAGCGAAAGAGCTTAAAGACAAGCACGGGGTCAGTGTTCGGGTGGTTGATCTTCGCTGGCTGAATCCGTTGAATGAAGCGTTTATTGCTGAGCAGGCGAAGGTGACCGGGCGGGTGGTGATTGTGGACGAAGGTCGAAAGACGGGCGGTGTTGGTGAGGCGATTCTTGCGGTGCTGATGGAGCGCTGCGGCGGGAATGTTGTTGTAAAGCGGGTTGTTGGGGTTGATACGTTCATTCCGCTGGGCGGTGCAGCGAATCTCGTGTTGCCTCAGGATGAGGATATCGTCAGCGCTTGCTGCGACATCGTCGTTGGCGCGAAGTCCTCAGGGAAGAAAAAGAAACCCACTCGAACCGCGTCGCGCGGTTGAGTGGGTTTGGTGCTTCTTTGTCTTTGGTCGCCGTTTGGTTTCGGGAACGTCGGGCTTGGCGTCGCCGCGTTCCAAGTAGTCCTTGAGCGTCCGAGAGTCCGCGCGGGCTAAAGCCACGCGGCTCAGGCCGCTTGGGCGTTACTTTTTCGTGGCGATCATTTCAAAGGTCATCATCTCTTTTCCGTCGGGGCCCTTGCTGTACATGCGCATGATGTGCTTGTTGTCGCTGATGACCTCAAGCGTTGTCTTGGTCCATTTTTTCTTTCCCATCTGCGGGTCAAAGTTGTTGCCTGTGAGTGTGAAGTTCTTTCCCGAACCGTCACACGATCCGGTTTCGTAGAAGAGACCCGTCGTGAATGTGTCCATCCATGTCGAGAAGAACTTCTTCTCTGCGTTGTCATAGCCCATCAATCCGAACCCCTCAAAGGGTTGGCCCATCCACTGGCTCTTGTAGTGTTGCTGGATGTATCGTTCGCCAAGCATCCATGTGGCGATCATCCTGCCTGTCGACTCCTGCGCGGGGGCGCTTGGGTCCATCCAGAACTTTACCTTGCAATGAAACGTGCCCACGAAGGCGTTGAGGTGCTGATGATTGGCACCGGGTGTTGCATAGGCCATCATCTTGGCCATCATCGCATCCGCTGCAGGGTCGTTTGGTTTTTCCTGAGATAGACCCTGCGTCGCCGCGAGCACGACCGCCAGAACACAAAACGAACCGATCAAACTGTACGTTTACTCATAACCTGCTCCTATTCTTTGATTGTAGATTGACGCCCTATTGGCTACGACATTGCTGATCCATAGCCCTCTCGATCGTGGAACCTAACACAAACGCTTGTGTTTGGGAAGTGTTCGGGATGTGTAATGTTGTGCTACGGATGAATTGGTGCTTTAGCAGCCTGTTGAAAAACGAAGTTTTTCTATGTGGCACCGGTTTGTAACCGGTGCTAGGCTCCCGCGACAGGAGATATTGCGACGGTTACAAACCGGTGCCACACTTTTTCAACAGCCTGTTAGTCAACCGGTGATCTGCGTAAGGAAGGTGGATACATCTCGCAGATCGACGGTATTGTTGCCTGCCGCGTCGAAGAAGTTGCAGGTTGGATCAAGTATTGCTTGAGCAGGGCCTGCGATGCAGGGGGCGAGGACGGCGTAGTCGCTTTGATCGACTACGCCGTCTGCGTTGTAATCGCCGGGCACTTGGTCGCAGCGTATTGCTTCGACGAGCACCTCATCGATGGCCGCTTCGGTGAGTGAGTCGTTGTCGACGTCGCCGATGGTGAAGCGAATGCGGAGTTCGTCGCCGACAGCCTCCGGGAAATCGCTAAGGAGAAACTTGTGTCGTTGCCACCCAGCTGTTGATGTTGCTTGCTCGACGACGAACCAACTCGCTCCGTCGTCGAGAGAGAATTCGGCGATTAGCGCGTCGATGTTTCCTGATTGAGAAAAGACCCACCGCCAGTAGCTTATCTCTGCCTCGTCGGTTGCGAGGATGATCGTGGGCGTCGTGAGCGAGACGGGTCCGCCATCGACGTCATTTTGGCCAATGCTTCCGGAGGTGTGTTGCCCGGTGACGGCGCACATTGTTTTTTCGTTTGTTGAGGCGTCGTATTCCGGTTGGACGGGTGTCGTTCCGGTGAACGTTCCTACCGGGTCGACCCTGACCCACTCTCCTGTCGCGGGCGAACCGACGACCTGACTCTGCCAGCCCATGTCCGATTCAAAGTCGTCGTGAAAGACAACTTGCGTGGAGATCGTCGTTGTGGTGTGGATGCGGACCGGCGCGCGCGGTGGGTCAGACACGGTCGTACCGCTATCGCCCGTAGCGGTGATGTAGAACTCAATCTCGGTATGGCAGGGGAGGGCGGGGAATGGTACGGCGAAGCGATCGCCGCCGAGGTTGGTTAGCGGGTGCGATATTTCTGTTCCGTCGGGGAGGATGCGGTAAGTGAGCTCGGGTGAAGTCGGGTCGAGGGTGTCCGCTTCGTTGGCAATGACGACGACGGCGGTGGACGTTCCGTTGGGCAGGATTGTCAACGGTACGCCGGTCTCCCATGCTATCCGCAAGGCCGGGGGCGGGGTTTGTTCGAGTGCTTTTCTTGCGTTGACTCTGCCTGCACCGAAAAATTGATCCCAGCCATTGTCGCCCAGGTCGTTTGCAGAGTCTTTGAGGATTTGGCGGACTTCGGTGGCGGAAAGCTGCGGCGCGTAAGATCGGATCAGAGAAGCGACCCCGGCGACGAGGGCGGTGGCAGATTGACCGCTAGGGATAGGTTCAAAGTCGTAACCATCGTCTTGCGTGGTCGAGTAAATTCCTTGACCCGGGGCGGCGAGGTCGACCTCATGGCCATAGTTGGAGAACGGTGCTCGCTGGTCGGTGTTGGTCGTGGATGCGACGGCGATGCAACCATCATAAGCTGCGGGGAAGGCGACGCCCAGCTCGTTTGATCGACCGGTAGGGGCGACGCAGAGAACATCGTTGGCGGCGGCGTATGCGATAGCGTCCGCGAGTGCCGATGATGAGGATGCGAGCCTGATGGGGATGGCGATAATGGTTGCCCCGTTGTCCACAGCCCAGATGATCCCGTCGGCGATGAACGCGGGGGATGACGCAGTTCCGTCGATTACGCGGACGGGGAGGATTTTTACGAATGGGTTGACACCGACGATCCCGGCGGCGTTGTTCGCGCCTGCGGCGATGATGCCCGCTACGTGCGTTCCGTTGGAAGCGGTGTCCAGCGTGCTGAATGGGTCGCCGCCGACCCCAGGTGATACGAAACCACGTAACAATCGTTGTGAGAATTCGAGGTGGGGGTTTACACCGGTTCCCACAATAGCCACAATGACATTTCCCCCGCCGGGGTGAATGACCCAAGCGGCGAGCAGGTCAATGTCCGCACCGGGCGTGCCCGCGATCCCTGCAATGACTTGGCCGGTGTTGTGCAAGCTCCATTGCAGGTTGAAGTCAGGGTCGTTGGGGTGGTCGGGGTGGCTTGGAATCGGTGCGGCGAGGGCGGCGGAACATGCTGAGAAGACGACTGCGATGGCTGCGGAATAGGCTGAGATTTGCACGATTGCGTCCCCTCTCGTTTCTCTTTCGGTCGATGTGTAGCCGTTTTCCCCTCCACAGGAGCGGTCTCGATCCGGAAAGCGTAGAGCAACTTTTGTGCTGCCACAAGGGGAATTCGCGAAATTCTTGACATTGGGCTTCGACCGGGGTGCCATGCCCAAGCCCGACGAAGTCGGGCGCCGGCATGTGGACGTCGGGAAGATTCCTCGACGCCAACGAGGCATAGCGGCGCTACGGCTTGGAGACATAGCGGCGCTACGCTTGACCGGGGTGGCATGCCCACGCTTGCGTGGGCATGGGGAGGTCAATGACACCGCCAAAAAAGACATGGCCACGCAAGCGTGGACCATGCCACCCGCGGCTGGGGCGGCCTGGCGGGGGATTTTCACTTTTTTTCATTTTTCCACCCGCCACAGTCCGTCGAGCGGTGTTGTAGAGGGTGAGGAGGAAGTCCGTCGTTCTTATGCGATCCATCATGCCGACCATCATTGCCATGTTGCTTGTCTCGGCCTCCGGTGCGCGTGCTCAGCGAATCATCTACGTCAATGATGACGCCGTAGGTACGCAGACGGGGACAAGTTGGACGGACAGCTACTCGGATTTGCAAGATGCTCTGGACGACGCGCGGGATGTTGGTAGCTGCCCGTGCGAAGTGTGGATCGCGGCGGGAACGTACAAGCCGGATCGCGGAACGGGCGATCGACTCCTACTGTTCGATATGATAAGCGGCGTTGGCGTCTACGGTGGATTTGCCGGATGGGAGACGAGACGCGAACAGCGCATTCCCGGTGCGAACGAGGTAGTTCTTTCCGGTGACTTGCTCGATGATGACGATTGGGAATTGGAACCGACGAGCGGTTGTTGTTTCCCATCGACGAAGAATGGATGTGAAGATTTCACTTGCCGCGATGCGGTGGTGAATCGTTGGTCCAAGTGTGAACGAGAATGGAGTTTTATTTGCGCCAATATCGCCAAGGAAATCTGCTGCGACCTGTGCGTGCCGACGTTTTGCGACAACTCTTTCGGGCTTGTGCGTGCCTTGGACACGGACACGACCGCAGTACTGGAAGGCGTCACGATGACCAGGGCGCATGCTCGAGCTGCTCCTGAGGATATCCCTGAGGATTTCATCGGCGGTGGCCCATTATCTGGGCGCGATTCCGACATCGAAGTAACTGGATGTGTGGTGCGGGAGAACATTTGGGGGGGCGCAGGCTTTTTGCGCGGGTCACCAAGTGTTACAGACACATTGTTCCAGCACAACCGCGTCGGGACAGCACTCGCTCAGACGTTATCAGATCTTGAAGTGTCGGGTTGTCGCTTCATTGAAAACGAGGGTGTCGGGCTGGATGCGGACGGTGATATGGTCGTTCGCGATTGTCTTTTTGTTCGCAACGCCAGTGGCGGCTTGATCATGGAGGACGTAGCCAGCGCCATTGGATGCACGTTCATCGGGAACCGGGCGATTAGTGGTGCGGGTATCACAGCGAGAGGCGTCAATACGATTGCCGATTGTCTGTTTCTCGGCAACCGTGCCGGGAACTCTGCGGCTGGTCTCGATATAAACTCGGGCCTCGTGATAAACAGCATCTTTGTGGGAAACATCGCACAGGGTGAAGATTTTCCCAGTAGTGCCGGTACGGGAGGCATTAGAGGTGGGCCTGGCGGTGTCACGATCGTCAACTGCGTCTTGTATCGCAACGCGAGAGGTGTTTCCTTGACCGGAGGTGGGCAGATTGTGAACTCGATCTTCTGGGCGAACGAGAACAG
>JAJRUK010000364.1 GCA_024277835.1 Planctomycetota bacterium
CCGGTCGGTTACGCTGACCGCGATAATGCGATCGCCCAGTCGATAGACAAAATCGTTCCCGGCGATGGGGCTGTCGTAGAGAAAATCTGTGAATGCCTGATAGCTACTCGACATGGCTCCGTCATGTTGCGTTTCGAGGTAGCGTCGAAAAATCTCATGTTTCGCCTCGGTTGGTACGCATTCTTCGACCTTGACGACAACGTCGCGATTCTGATTCCACACCCGACGCATTGACTTCGTTCGTTTGAACCTGCCTGCGAGCACGCGAAGTTGCTTGCACTCTGCGCAGCCTCGACAGCGAGGCCTGTAGACCACCCGCCCACTTCGGCGAAATCCGCGGGCCATGAGCTGTTCGTAGAACGCGCCGTCGAGTTGATCGGCGAGGTACGCTTCGTTGCGCGCTTGACGATCGGGGAGATAGGGGCAGGGTTGTTCCGGGCCAACGTGGCGAAGTGATTCACCTTCTGCCTGCGGAGACGAGATTGGGTCTTGTTGTTCCTGCGAATCGACCATAGACGTTGAAATTGTAGGCGAATCAGCCGACAACGGGCAACAGCGTCCCCGGTGACAGGCGTTCAACAATGAACACGACCAGCGGCGGGAGGAAGATCGCGGGCACCATGTTCGCAACGCGGATCGGTTTGATTTCCAGCAGCATGATCCCCGTCCCAAGCATAATCACACCGCCGACGTTGGTCATCAGAGCGATCGACAGGTCGTCGAGCGGGGCGGCGACCCAATACGCGAGCAGCGAGAGTCCGCCCTGAAAGATGCCCACGGTCAAAACGCTCGCGAAGACGCCCCATCCCAACGTCGATGCTAATGCAAGCGAAGCGAAACAGTCCAAGAGCGATTTAATGTACAGGAAACTCGGGTTCGCGTTTGCGCCGTTTTCGAGGCAACCCACAAGCGTCAAAGGTCCGACGCAAAAGAGGACGCTCGCGCTGAGGAACCCCTCGGAAAAACGATGTCCGTCTCCGTTTGATGATCGCCGGTGAAGCCATTTCCCAAAAGACTCGATTCGCTCGTGTAACTTTAGCGCCGTCCCCAGAATGACGCCTACCAGCAGTGAGCCGATCATGACCATGCCCAGAAGGGCACCGTAGGTCTTCCCGGCGTCACCGGCGGGAGCGAACCGTTCCACTGCCCGCGCGAATTGCAAGACCGCGGCGTCCATGCCCAGTGTGAGCGTGATCAATCCGAGCGTTTGCAGAACGATCAGGCGATAGCGCTCGGGGATTCCGCGCGAGATCGAAATGCCCAGCACGCTACCGACCGCGACGGTGATGACGTTGACAATGGTTCCGCTAAAGATCGGCCACATGGTTGTTCTCGACTGCCAGAAACGCTAGGAAACAGATGCCCGGGTCGACTCGACCACCGCTTGTACGTGCGACACGACCTGACGCAAGCGGCTGGAAAAACTGTGCTTCGATGCGACGAACGATGCAGCGTCTACCTGGCGAGGCGCATCCGCGTTGGGAAGAAGCGACGCAAGTTCGTTGGTAGTGTCGTAGGTCGCGATGAACTTAAATACGTCGCACAAACTCGGATATGCGGAGGATATCGCTTCGTCACTCGCGCCGATCATCACATGCGCACCTGTCGCAAGTGCATCGAGCGCGGATTGGATTGCGGTGTCCGACGCAACGGGGAATACGACCGTCTGTGCGTGTTGGAATATCTTGCACAAATCCGCGCTGTCTGGGATAGGTCCGCCGATTGCGCTCTCGGGCAGGTTTTCGCGGTCCCATCCGGATCCGAAGACGGTAACGCGCCGCTCCGCCTCCCGAAGAGATTCAACGCAAGCCCGTGCGCGGGCTGCCGGTCGAAGGACGGTCGCGATGAGTTCCTCAAACGTTTCACGCAGGGAAGCATCGGACAGCGCCGTCCCCGAGCGTTTCTCCGCTTTCCTTAGAATGCTCGAATCGCTCACGGTCGTGACAAGTTCGACTGCGGCTTGTGTTTCTTCTCGCATCGCCTCCCAGAGCGCTACTTGGCTTGGCAGTGTGAGGTTCATCGTGGCTGCGCTGTCCTGCGGAAGGTCCATGAGCACGGCGATCGTCGTTTCTTCCGGTGTTTGCGAATCCGCCGCCGGTAATGTGAATACGGATGCGTCGGTGGCGGGAGCGACGCGAAGGCAAGTCAGTCTGGCTCTGCAAATCGCCTGCTCATGCAGCGGCGTCGATGTGACATACAGATCATTGGGGCAAGCGTGTTCGCCGCTCAATCCGATGGGCACGAAACCCGGTAGATACCACGAAACGACCGGTAGCGACCGCGGCAGCAGCGCCCGCGAGTGTTTCGGTGTACTGTTGACGAAGAAGACGATGTCGGGCGATGCTTCCGCGATCGGTTGAAGTCGTGCCACCGCGTGGCATCGTTGTGGGGTGTCTGGCAGGCATATGTTGTAGTCCCACCCTTGCGATCGCAGGGCGTTTGCGATGCGCGAAACGCTTTTCACGGAAGCGTCGTTGGCTTCAACGCTCAAGAGCGATACGCGAGGCGAGTTCCAGTCGGTAGGCTTTGAAGAACGGTCTTTGTATTGCGCGGCGATTTGATCCTGTAGGCGTTCGATCAAGCTTGCGTGGTGATGAAGCACAGCTTCCCCGGCGCGTTCGACGGATTCGCGGAGCGCCGCCCCGTCTGCCGGTGTGGCATGCGGCGCGTGAAAAAGATGTCCGGGGTATTCATAACCCGGATGCGCCTCGAAGAAACGCGTCATCGTTTCGGTGAGAGCATCCCCGCAAAGAAACACCATCCGTCCGCTACGAATAACGTCTCGATAGTCGCACAGGGTCAATGCGAAGTGAAGGAGGGTGGCTGATGGCTCGATGACGAAGACGGCGGCATATGGCGCAAGACGCTCAGCCACCAGGAGTGGCTCACGTCCGCTCAACACGCCGGGCAGGAGAACATTGCCTTGGTCGCGACGCACATTTCCAAATACTTCCGCCGCACTGATCGACGGCATGGACGTCGCACCCATCCATCGCATGTTCCCGGATTCATCGGGAACCCGAAATGTCTCGCTGCCATCGCGGCCGATTGCGCGCTCCACATGCGGCGAAATGTCAGCAATTTCGACGAGCTTCGCGACGTCCGGTTGAAACTCGCGAAGGGCTGCCAGGTTCTTCGCAAGACAGTCCGTTGAATTGATCGCCTGCACCTGCGTCACGCAAGGCTCCGTGTTTAGAACGAGTGTTAGAAGTATCTCAGTGCCGCGCCCGTGAGGAAGCGATTCTCAACCACGAATCCGGATCGCTTCCTTACGGGCGCGGCTCGGAATGTTGCGAATCCTCTGACACATTTTCTCGCACGCGTTATTGGGAAAGTCGTTCGGCCATCATTACAAGAAGAAAAACGACTCCGCCCGTCCAGGCGATGAGCGACACCGCGAGCGGCCAGGCTGGCATGGGTGGGGCGTTGCCCACCGGGATGTTCGGGTCTTCCCAATCGGGACTAGGCCGAAGGCTGTTTTCATCGTGGGCGTCGTGGTCAGTGATCTCGGTCATTCTTCGTCTCCTGCAAGCCTCTAACTGAGGCATCGACATCTTGAGGTTGCTCGCACTACTTCGCTGATTCAATCCGACAGGGAATCTCGAATGTTGAATGGCCCGGGATGTTCGTGTTCACTGTGATCGTGGCATCGCCCGGTGTCGCGCCAGCATTCATTAGCTCAACCGTGAGCATGACAACGTGCCTAGGGCGTCGAGCCCCCGTCGGGTCCGTTGAGACCTTCACGTCCGGGTTGTCGCAGGAGACGCCGGTCACTTCGAGATTCGAAGACGGAACAGCCATCAGCCGCAGTCGCCGACGCGTCCCCGCGGGTGTACCATCCGTCCGCAAAATTGCGATCTGCGGGTCTGACGCCAGTTTTTTTTCGATGATCCCGAAGACGGGGATGTTGATGAGGGGTTGATCCAGCGAGTCGGTTTCCACCGTGAGGGTGGTCGCAAATGGTCCGGGTGTTGCGCCGTCACGAACGGTCATATAGATCGAATAGGCTGTTCGACTGGGCGGACCGCTGATCTTCTCGATCGAAACATCTAGAAGATCGCCTGCCGTCGCCCCTTTTACTTCGAACGCCAGCTTGTCCGCTGATCGTACGGTGACCATCGCGAGTTTGCGTCCGTCGGTCAGTACTTGCCGAGAAGCGTCCAGCACCTTCGGTAGCCACGTGACGCTTCCGACGACTTCCGCGCGGAGCGGAAACATTCGCGTCCGCTCGACGTCATCAACTAGAAGCGTCATCTCTCCCTGCCCGGCGATCGTACCAAGGGCGGCGGTTTCAGAAATCTTGAACAAGACTCGTTTTCCACCATCGACCTTTGGGTCTGGTTCAACAGAATACGTTAGCGGCATTTGTCGTTCAAACTTGATCGAAGTCACTTCGACATTCTTGTATGCCTTCGCCGGCGTGATTGTCATCACACGCTGCGCGGTGCTACCGCGAACCACCGTGCGCAGGTTAATAATGCCCGACGGGTCCACATTGTAAACGCCCACCACCATCGCCTCAAAACTGAGCGTCAGCTTCGGCTCGCGCGGGTCGTTGATATAGACCTTGACATTTTTCTTCTGCTCTCCTCGGCGATTCTGCGTGCCGAAAACGGCCGTGAGTTCCAGGCGACCCCCAGGCGGGATCGTCTTATCCTCCTCTGCAAGATGAATCACCGTACACCCACACGATGAGACCGTACGCGAGATGACCAGGTCCGCGTCGCCTTTGTTTTCGAGCAGCCACGTGATCGGAACCTTGTCCCCCTCGATTAACGTACCAAGCTCGTGCCGACGAACGATGACTTGCAGCTTTGGCTGAGGTCCGCCCGATTTGGCGGACTTGGGCGGGGTCGGGGCGAGCTGTCCGAGTGCAACAACTCCGCCGAACAATTGTATCGCAAGTAGCGCGATCATACTCCGAAGCATCATCGACTTGTTTCTCCCAGTTCCGCAGTAACCATGTCAACCGCCTATTATCATTGTCGTTACGATCGTCTGGTCAAGGAGTGCCCGCGATTCCGCGTGAAGTCTGCGTCAGGTGTGACATCAGGGATACCAGCGATTTGAGAGGCGACGGCGGGGAAACGGCTCGCGTGACGGGAGGTGTTGGCTCGAATCAGCGGATCAAGATCACTATGGCGTCGAGGCTCGTCTCGTTCGCGAGAAGACCACCGTCCCGGTCGCGAGAAGCCCTATACCAAGGATCAGCAACCCCCAACCGGATGCAGCCGGGATACACCCCGCATCGACACAGGCTGGGTCATCGCAGTCTGCGAGTCCGTTGCAATCATTGTCAGCGTTGTCGCCGCAGATTCCGGTAGCGCCGGGATTGATATTGCTGTTATTGTCGTCGCAGTCGGTTGCGCTGCCGCTTGGACACTCAGCGCTACCCGGGGATCCATAGCCATCGTTGTCTCCGTCAACACAGACCAGCGCGACCGCCCCGGTCTCGCCCGCGAAGTTGGTTGGCGAGTTCACGCCCACTGTGGTTACAAGTGTTCCAAACTCAAATGTGACGCTATCGATGCCGTTGGTTGGCACAGTGCCAGGAAGAAACGGGAGGGTCGCATTCTTGTAGAATGCATAGCGAAGTGTGTCGCCGTTCGGGTCAAAAAAACCGTCCGGGATGATATAGTCGGGTGTCGGCGCACCGGGCAGGGCGGCAAATCCGACCGTCCCAAACAGGAGATACTTATCATCCGTTGGAGGGGTGAGATCATCTGGGAAAATGAACTCCATGCCCGTAACCTCACTATTAATATCGAATCCGGCGATCTGGACTTCTGCAACCCCACCGCAGCATTCCTGCATCTCGATGAATTGGATCGTGCCGTCGGCGTTGCTGAACAGCTCTCGAAAGCGCCACAGGTGAGAGCATGCTTGCGCGCCTGCGGGAGACCAAGCAGTCATAAGAATGGCCGCGCAAGCAACTTGTCGAAAACGAAGTGATCGCATGTGTCAAACCCCCAAGTGACGGAGACGACGCCCGAAAACCGAATCAGTCGCACTCCGAGTCAACAGCCCAAGGAAAGCCTAGCACAAGCGCATTTGTAATGCAAAGGAAATCTTCGGCGCCTTGTTCGCGAATGCCAGACCCCGACCCCAAGGGCCTACCCAGCGCCTATTCAGGTTCGGCGGATGACTGGCACGTACGCCTGTTACCCGGTTGCGCTAGAACTCTTTGCTTTCCCCATATCCAATGCGATAATCTTCTTGCGATCCCGCACGTACATCGTCTTTCCGATCAACGTCGGCGTTGCCCATGCGCCGTGGAGTTTGAGATTGCATTCGGAATGGATCGTCAGATCCTCTGGCGTTGCGGTGGCCATTGCGAGCTTGCCCTCTTCGTCGAGGATGATGATCTTCCCATCGGCGTGAAGGACGGTCGCTTTCTTAAACCCGCGTTTACGCCAGGCCATCTTGCCCGTCTTGATGTTCATGCCCGAAAAGAAGATCGGTCCAAAGTCGCCGCTGCTGCCATAGACGTAGTCGCCGATGCGCACGACGTTTCCGTGCAACACTCGCATCTTCTTGTTGTACCACATCTCTTTCGCGGCGATCTTCCCGCCTTGCAATACGAGTTTGATCGCCCGACTCCCCGTCCCGTACCCCGAAGAGCAAAACAGCGTATCCACGCCATCCCAGACCGGGGTCGACATGTTTTCGTCATACGAAGTCTTGTGTTCAACGCCCCAGAGACGTTCGCCGGTCTTGGGATCGAGTCCTGCAAGTTCGGTGGCCATGAAAAGGACAAGCTGGTCGCGCCCGGCGAAATTGATCAAAATCGGCGAAGAGTAGGTACTATTAAACTTGGTGGTTGCGTAGTCGCTCGCCTCCCAAACGATCGCGCCGGTCTTGCGGTCGAAGGCCATCAAACTCTGCGCCTCCGGCGCATCCTTCTCGTCGTCTGCCTTCGGCGTCTTGTCGCCTTCGCTCTTTGACGCGGGTTCAATCTTGCGCCCGACAGGGAGGATGATGGTGTTGCCATAGGCGATCGGGCTGGTGGAGTAGCCAAACCCCTGAATCTTGCTATTGAAGTCGGCGATGAGATCGTGTTTCCAAAGCACCTTTCCCGAATTCTTATCGAAACAGTGGAACACTGAGTTCGTTCCGACGGTGTACAGTCGGTCACCAACGATGAGCGGCGTCGCGTAGGGCCCCGGACCGTATGTCATTCGATCTTGTTTAATCGGTGCAGCGTTCTTGTGTTCCCAGACCGTCTCGCCCGTTTTCGCATCCAACGCTACCGTAAACTCGTCGCTCCCGATTCGGTACATCGTGTAGAGCAGTTTGCCATCCGCAACTATCGTCGAATACCCCTCGCCCAGAGGTCGCTCCCAAAGTCGCCGAGGTCCATCGTCGGCCCATTTGTCGGCGAGCTTGCCCGATTCGATCGAAAAGTTCCGCGACGGTCCGCCCCATTGATGCCACTGCGCCCGCGCGGTTGAGACAACAACCATGGATGCAAACACAACGCCTACTACGATCGCAGGCTGAACTCGAAGTCGGTGGCGCGTTGTCGAAGTCGTTTCAATTGTAGAGTTCATTATGTAGGCATCTCCTCGTTCGCTTGCTCTTCCAGTTGTTGGTCAACCCGTGAGTCAGCAGATGACGCACGCACCGATCCTCGCCTTCAGTCGAGACTTCGTCAACAGCAGGGCGAAGTTGATGCGGATAGCGGGCGTGGAGAGGATCGTCTTTTACAATCGGGGAGGGATTCTGCTCGCGTCAGGCACGTTGATCGCTTCGACCGGGGCGTATCGAGCAGGATCGCGCTGACTAACAGTCTGTTGAAAAACGAAGTTTTTCGATGTGGCACCGGTTTGTAACCGGTGCTAGATCCGGAAACGGGTGATCTCGCGCCGGTGACAAACCGGTGCCACACTTCTTCAACAGCCTGCTAAGCGCTGCGCGTCACCTTTGAGACGATTTCAGTGCGGACCGAGACGGGCAGTTGGCACCAAGCCTTGGCCACCGTTTCGAGACTCGGATCGATCGAGCGCAGATAGGACATACATTCCGCGTCGCCAAATCCCTCGCGATACCCGGACCTGAGGTAGTTGATGCTCGGCAGCAGAACCTCGCGCCACGCCGCCTCAGTCTGTGCGTCAAACTCGGCGTCATGGACGGAGCACGCTTCCATCAAACAATCGAGCCAAACATCGTACAGCTCGGGCCGGATGTTCAAACCGTCCTGGTTGTGCGATTGTCGCGTCTTCGCGAGCGCCTGCCGCGCTGCGTCGCCATCGCGTTCAAACATCAGCATCAATTCCAGAGCAACGCGCAGCAGACCATTTTGCTTAGTAAAGTCCGTCTTGAGGAACATGGCGGCAATGTCCGCGTTGCTGCTTTTCAGGATCGTGTAGAATGTATCGAAGAATCCATCCGAACGGTTGCATCGATTAAAGCTCTCGCGTGCCAGGTCGTGCGATGTCTTCGTTGTTGTGGTTGTCATTGGTTCGAGTCCTTGATGGCATTGTCAACGTTCCAGAGTGCCGATAACCTTGAGTGAGTTTCCATCGGTCTCCGCATATGAGGTGCATCGGGCAGCGCGACGACGTTCTGTACTCAGATCTCCCAGAAGATCCCTGCCGCTGCCTGAGCACTGTCCCCTTGCTCCGTGTGCGCGTGCGATTCAGTTAGCGGGCGTTGCAGAGGAGTGGAAGGTGCCGACCCGGTCGGATGTCTTCGGAGCCAATACGGACGCCAACGACGGAATGCCCATCGGGCAGGAGTTTCGAGGCGAGGGTACTTTCGCCGCGTCGGATGCGGGCAAGCTGATCGTCTACGACACTCTTGATCGCAAGATGCAATGTTTTGGGACATGGTGCAGTACGGTTCTCGCGGCACTCAGTGTTGGAGAATGGAGGACGCTCACCGAGGATTCGGATCCAGCCACGACGGAGCTGGCAGCGGTCGCCCAAGCGCGTAAAAAGGGCGGGCCGTGATCGACCCGCCTTCGTCAATTCTCCGTCGTACCGCCCTAGAGCGTTCTTAGTTCATTTGTAGCGTGTATCCGCAGTGATTGTAGCAGTTGAGTGCATCTGAAGTTGTCACTTGATCGAGGACGGACTGCATCGCATTCCAAAGCGCGTCTCGTGTTC
>JAJRUK010000365.1 GCA_024277835.1 Planctomycetota bacterium
CCGGTCAGTGCGACGGAAGAACAGCTTCGGGCGCTGATGACCATCGGAGAGGATCAGGCCGAGGTCGCGAGGCTGACCAAACGCGTGACGGAGCAATCGAAGGAGCATTAGCGGCCTGTTGAAAAACGAAGTTTTTCCATGTGGCACCGGTTCGTAACCGGTGCTAGGCCTTGAAACAGAAGATATCGCACCGTTACAAACCGGTGCCACACTTTGTTAGAGAGGTGGACCGCGAATGAGAAGGTCGATGACAATTTGTATGGTGGTAGCGATGGTTGCCATGCCTGCGCTAGGTGCGCCTCCAGAAACGCAGAAGCCAGCGACACCTACCGTCAAGAAAAAACCCAGAGGCGATCTGGCAAATCGACTGCTTCGCAAGGCGAAGTCAAACTCAGATGAAGGGTTGATGGAGAGCGTTCTTCGCCTGATGGACGAAGCTTCCACGCGGATGGGTGTCGATTTTGACGCGGGCGAGCGGACGGTTGAAATTCAGGAAGAAATCGCCGTCAAGCTCAACGAAGCCATTGAGCAAGCGGCGAAACAGAGACGTCCTCGTCGGCGGTCGTCGTCGCAGTCGAACCGAGACAAGCGGCGGATGCCAACCGCATCCAAGGGCGGAGCGGGTCAGAAAAAAGGTTCTGCCACGGGTCAAGCCGACGGCGAGCCGGCCAACAGCGCCGCGGGTGAGGGAACGGCGGAAGCGGTCGAAGCGGGCCGCGGCGAGTTTGCGGAACTTCGTCGCGGGTGGGGTCACCTGCCGTCGCGCGAGCGGGACGAGTTGATTCAGGGCATCGAAGAACAGCACCTTGAACGCTATCGTGATTGGATCGAACGTTACTACCGAGCACTTCAGGAACTCGATGAATAGAGACCAGCGACAACTTCGGTTTGTTATCTTCCTCGGTGGAACGCTTGTAGTTGGGGCGTTGCTTTGGGATGGCGGGAGGGTTCTCGCCGGTGTTGAGCCTCAAAAGGCGCATGCGTCCGCGTCGGAGTACAACGAGAAAACCGAGGCGTCGATTACGCGCGGGCTGGAGTGGCTTGGTTCTCATCAAGCAAAAGACGGGTCGTACGGGAGTCTTTCGCATTATGGCCCCCACGTTGGGATTACGGGTCTTGTCGGACTGGCGTTCATGGCGGACGGCCACATGCCGGGTCGCGGACCGTACGGTCACGTTGTTGAGAAATGTCTCTCGTTTGTTGTTTCGCAGGCTTCGGAGAGCGGGCTTCTCGCCGCGGAGACTTCGCACGGACCAATGTATGGCCACGGATTTGCGACGTTGTTTCTGGCGGAAGTGTACGGGATGACGCATCGCTCGGATGTTCGCGAGGCGCTGCGTCGGGCGGTTCGTGTGATCGTTAGTACACAGAACGCGGAGGGCGGTTGGCGGTATCAGCCAGTTCGCAACGATGCGGATATATCCGTGACCGTGTGCCAGATTATGGCACTCCGCGCGGCTCGCAACGCGGGGATGTATATTGACAAAACAGTGATCGACAAAGCGATCGAGTACGTCCAACAGAGTCAAAACACCGACGGCGGGTTTCGGTATATGCTGAATTCAGGTGGGTCGGCGTTTGCACGGTCTGCGGGCGGGGTGGCTGCGCTTCAGTATGCGGGCATGTACGGGAGCGACTCGATCGCTCGCGGGCTGACGTATCTGGATCGGTTTCGTCCGCCGCAGGAACAGACCGTAGGCCACTATTTCTATGGTCATTACTACGCTGCGCAAGCGATGTTCCTCGCGGGGGATAAGACGTGGCAGCGTTGGTGGCCTGCGGTTCGCGATGAGCTTGTCGCCAAGCAAGAGCTGGAAGGGTTCTGGCGTGGGCAGGCGGGGGAAGAGTATGGAACAGCGATGGCGCTGATTATCCTGCAGGTGCCCAAACGCCTCTTGCCGATTTTTCAGAAGTAATGAAGACGCGTCGATCCAATTCAACGCTTCTCGTTGCAACGATGGTCTTGATTCCGTCGGTGCTGTTGCCCGGGTTCGCGCAAGTTTATTCTCAGGAGAAGGGCTTGGGGGTGAAGGTTTGGACGGTTGCGCCGGACCCGGTTGTTGGGACGATGAAAGGTTTCTCGATGGCGAACGGGGCGGTCATGGCCGGCGCTACGCGCGATGTGACGATCCCGATCGACGACATTATTCGCGTGGAGAGCGAGGCGAACGGTTCGCGCGTGACGCGACGAGCGGCATTTGGTGCGCGAAAACTTCGCGGGGCGATGGTGTTTGAGCTTGGTCATGGCGACTGGGCGGTCGCGACGCCGTTGGGGTATAGCGAGGATCGATGCAAGCTCGCGCTGGGCGGCGGGGCGGAGTTGCATGTGCCTCTGGATGCGATTGTCGCCGTTTACTCGGAGATGGCTTCGCTTGCGGCGCATGCCGATGCGGTTCGATCTTTTGTGGCGATGGAGTCGCGCGACGACGATCGGATTCTACTTTCAAACGGCGACGTCTTGCGAGGGTTCATTGATCGCCTCGACGCGACCGGTCTCACATTGGAGAACGGGGCGGGGGCGGAGGTTGTTCCGTATCGGGTGATCGTTGTGGCGAAGTTTGCGACGGCTGTCCGTGCTCGACCGGTGGAACCGTACGTTCGGGTTCATCTGGGAAGCGGTGCACGACTCACATGTACGGCGATTAACATCGATCGCGGAAAGGTTGCAGCGAGCTATGTCGATGGCGAGCTAGTGGCGATTGGGGCGCGAAACGTCGCGCGTTTGGACGTCATTGGCGGGCGGTGGCAGGCGCTTTCGTCGCTGCGTCCCCTGACCTACGAGCACACAGCCATGCTCGGACTGCACTGGGAATACAGGCGGGATAGCAACGTGTTGGGTGATGCGATTCAGGTCGACGGCGAGTCATTCGAGGCCGGGTTGGGCGTACACAGTCGTTCGCGATTGAGCTTTGAGTTAAAGGGTCAGTTCGTTGAGTTCGTTACACGTTTCGGTCTCGACGACAGCGCGGGGCCTATGGCGGATGTTGATATTACGATTCTTGTTGACGGCACGAAGCGTTTTTCCGCAACAGGCGTGCGCGTTGGGACGCTTTCCGATATCGTTCGCATTGACGTTCGGCAGGCGAAGCGGATCGAGCTTGTCGTCGATTTCGGGAGGAACGGCGACGTTCAGGATCGCTTTGATTGGGTCGAACCGGGGTTGATCCGTTAGCTGCCTGTTGAAAAAGCGTGGCACCGGTTTGCAACCGGTGGATTGTTGCGCGTTTCAGCGTCTCGCACCGGTTGCAAACCGGTGCCACACAAATCGAAGCCCGGTCACCCGTTGAGCAAACGACCGTCTACGTCACGCATGACGCCGCAGAAGCAGAGGATGCCTTCGATGAACGCCCAGACCGCGACGAGCGGTGCCAGAATTCCAAGTGAAAGCACCGTGATCAGTGCTTGCAGGATGCCAATACCGATGAACCCCATATAGAAACGGTGTACGCCAAACGGACCGAGTAACACACCAAGCGTGCCAGCGACCCAGCGATTGCGCATAGAATAGCCGTCCGTTCGCGGGGTTTGGGGTGGCGACGCTGGGGCCGCCTGTCTTTCGGCGGCGAGGATGCGCCACGGCTTGATTCGCTTTTGGCAGGATGGACAATTCACGGCGATCTGCATGTGCTGCGGGGCAACTTTCATCGCTTGCCCACAACCGGGACAGTAGATCGTCGTCGCGGTTGGTTCCGCGTATGTCTCAGCAGCACTCACCGTATTGTCTCCTTTTTTACCGGACGCCCGCGATTATAACCGGGCTGGATGCGGTGTACCAACCTGGCACTCCAGAATGACGCTTGCCCGGCGGGCGTTCTGCCCTCATATTGTGGTTTGGGAGGCGATTATTTGCACCGAAGAGGCGTTTTTGCGTATGGACCTGTACGATCAACATTTGCACTCGAAACACTCGTTCGACTCGAAAGCGGACCCTCGTGAGAACGTCGAGGCGGCGATTGAGCAGGGTCTTTCCGGTCTGACTTTTACTGAGCACTACGACGTGAATCCGCAGGACTGGGATAGCTGCGTTTACGATGACGCTGCTTATTCCGAGACGATCGAGGGGTTGCGTTGCGAGTTTGGCGACGCGATTTTCATCGGGAAGGGGGTAGAGATTTGTTATCAACCCCGGCGGATGGATCACGTTCTTGAGTTTCTCGAAGACCATTCGTTCGACTTGGTGGTTCTTAGTGTTCACTACTTTGGCGAGCATGCGGTTCACAAACGCGCGCATTGGGTCGGGATCGATACTGCCGAGGGGACGCGGCGGTATTTTGCGCATGTGATTGAGGCGGTCCGGTTTGTGGGTCAGGTGCAGCGAGAAGGATCACGCGTGTTCGACGTGCTGGGGCATCTTGATCTTGTGAAGCGGTACACGCAGCGGTTCTTCGGCGAGCACGACGTGGATGCGTGTGCGGATTTGCGGGACGAGATTTTGCGAGGTTGCCTTGCGGCGGACCTCACGCCGGAGATCAATACATCGACGCTACGGCAGGGTCTTGATGTCACGATGCCGAATCTGGCGACGGTTCGACGATATGCGGAGTTAGGCGGTCAGGCGATGTCGGTCGGCTCGGATGCGCATGTTTCGAAGGCGATCGGGGCGGGACTGCGCGAAGCGGTCTCGATGTTGCGCGATGTTGGGATTCACCAGCTTGCTGTGTTCAAAGGGCGAGAGCGGGAGTTCGTTCGATTCGACGGAGGTCGTTAATCGCCTGACTTGTGGGCGGCGATGTCGGTTCCAGACCGGGGGGACTTTTCGATTTCGGTGATCATCGTGCCGCGCCGCCAGACGCGTACGTCGCCGGTGGATTCGGAAAGCGTGATGGCGACGCTCTTGGTTACAGCCGTGATCGCAGCTGCTGCGCCATGTCGCGCGCCGAGTCCCTGTGGAAGTTCTTGTTCGGTGACCGCAGGACGAAGCGTTGCGCACCCCGAGATGACGACGCCGTTGCCTTTGATGATGAACGCGCCGTCGAGTTTGGCAAGTTCCTTGACGATGTCGCCCATGGAGTCATCGACGATGTTGCGCTGCTTTTCCGTGTACCCCTTGAAGGGGTTGATGCGGCCTTCTTGGCTGTACTTTTGAACCTCGCGGTGGTCGCCCACGACAAACAATGCGCCAACCGGTTTGCCCTCGCGACCTTCGTGGGCGAGTTCGAGCGCGATTCGTAAGACGCGCTCAAAAACGGGACGGCGAATGTGCTCGGTTAGTTTGGGTTGGCCGACCGATTGGAAGAGTTCGTATTCTTCGCCGACCTGCATGACGACGAACGTGTCGATTCCGTGGCCTACCACGCCGGTGAGAAAGACGAAGACGTCGTCAGGTTTGAGCAGTTGCTGCGAAAACGCAATCAGCGTTGCGACCTTGATCTGGCCCATGCGCGTGAGGCTAAACGGAGGCACGGAAAGCGCTGGGACGTTGTGTATCTTCGCGATCTTCTCATCGTCCTCATTTCGACAGACGAGGATGAGCTGCGTTGGTTTTGTGATCTGCTTGAGGAGTGATCCGATGTCTTTGGCGGCGTCTGCGTAGACGAACAGCGCACGCGCGGAGACCGCCGCGGAGACATCAACCGCCGCGCTGACAATTGGGCCTGCAAATTCAACGTCGCTGTCGGACATTTTCTCTTGTCGCTTTCCGCTGCACTCGTGAACCGTATGACCGCGTGGTCGTGACCGGTTCGCGCGATCGTTTGGACGCTCCAGTGTCTCGCACTATACTGATCGGCATGGCGTGCCACAAACTTACCATCGCCGCTATTGTGTGCGGGATCGTCACGGGCGCATTGTCTACGTCGGGCGTGCGCGGGGGGCAGGGCCATTCGCCGGTTGCCCCGAGCATTAGCGCTCCACTTCAAAAGTACCTCTCCCGGACGGCTCGCCGGACCGTCCGCGACGCGATGTTGAATCGCGAGGCGTACGAGCCGAGTTATGTTCCCGCGGGGTTGAAGTCGGTCAATGGTGAGGCGGTCGTTCGGCTCTGGCAAGACGGGTATCTTCGGGCGATGGGGGTGGGCGGTCCCGGGCCTGTTGTGTATTGCGTGACGCAGGCGGCGTCGGTCGCGGCGGCTGCGCTCCAGCGAAGCGATGCGTCGATCTCGGCGGGGGATGTCGCTGGTATGTCGCTCGAGATTGAAATTGCGGGGATGCCGGTCCCGATTCAGTTCGACGGAGACTGGACGGCGGTGGGGGCGCTGAGCGACGTTGTTGAGCCGGGCGTTCATGGTGTGATCGTCATCGGCAAAAACAAGGGGCGTCGCGTATACCCATCGGAGTTGATCTGGCGAGGGTTTGAGCTTCACGAGGCGCTTGAGGGTCTCGCGCAGGCGACACAGATCGATCCGAAAAAGAACAAGGATACGAAGCTGGAGCGTTTCGCGACGATCCACTGGGTACAATCGCGCTCCGGCGCGGACGCGTTGCAATTGGTCCGGGGGATGGTCTATCAAGGTGACGACACGGTTTCGTTGCAGGGTGTTTCGCGAGTGATTGATCAATTGCTGGAGTATTCGCTTTATCGTCAGCGGCGGGACGGGCGGTTTTCGTACGAGTTTCGACCCGGGGCGGATGTTTATAGCGACAAGGACCATCTTCTGCGACAACTTTTCGCGACGGCGTCGGTTTCGTATTGCGCGAAAGTGACAGGGCGTGACGCGGCGCGGGCGGCGGCGGATCTGTCGCTTGCGTATCATCGGCAAGGGCTTGCGCCGCTTGTGGGGGTGGATGGTGCGGCGTTTATGGCGACGGCGGATCAGGCGAATCCGCTGGGTGCGACGGCGCTGATGTGTCTTGCCCTTGCAGCACATCCGCAGCCTGAAAAGTACGCTGCGGTGCGAAAGCAACTTGTCCTGGGGATGCTGTCGCTGCAACGCGAATCGGGGATGTTCTTGACGGCATTTCCGCCGTCGGTGAAGTTGAATGAGCAGGATTATTTTCCGGGCGAAGCCCTTTTCGCGCTCGCGTCAGAATATGCGCTCTCACGTTCGCCGGAGATTCTCGCTGCGTTTGATCGTGCGCTGGGATTCTATCGCGAGTATTTTCGTGCGAATCGGTCGCCGGCGTTCTTATCATGGCAGGTGCAGGCGTTTGCACTCATGGCAGAGCAAACGGACCGGCGTGATTTCGCCGATTTCGTATTCGAGCTTGCCGATCCGATCGCCGAGGCGCAGTTGAATTCTTCTAACAGTCCATGGCCCGAGCTTTACGGTGCGGTCAAGTTTGGTCGAAACGAGCAGGCTGGGGCGGCGACGGCGGCGAATCTTTCGGCGGTGTGTGATGCGCTGGTATTGGCACGGAAATTCGGCGACCGAGAGCGTGAGCGTCGATACATGAACGTAGTGCGAGGCGGCGTGCGGTTTGTCATGCAGCTTCAGTTTCGTGAGGCCGAGGCGTTCTTTGTGAGGAGTCCGCGTGATGTTCTGGGCGGTGTGCGGACGTCGCCATCGTTGAATCGTCTACGGATCGACCACGCGTTTCATGGGCTAATTGCTTTGTTGAAGGCGCGGCGAGTTCTTTTCTCTTCTTGATCGCTGCGAATGGTGCGAATGCAGGAAGCACAGACCACGTCCGGGATGGGTCGTACGCTCGCGATGGGGGCGGCGATCGTTGGAGTGTCGTTGGTTTTGGTCGCGATCGTCAGTTCTTATGGTGCGATCGTGGCCGTGTTCGACGGCGTTGCAGCCCTTGCGATCATGGTTCCAGCGTTGCTGTTTGGGATTTCGCTGGTCGAGGTGACACGTTTCCGAAAGGTGACACTTCGCTGGCGGGTGTTGCTGGGGTGTGCGATCGGATTGGGGTTGTTGTCGCTTCTCACGTTACTGATGGGGCTTGCGGGGTTTCTTGGGCGGTCGCTTTGGGTTGGGCTTTTGATCGCGATGTTTGTCGTGGGGGTTCTTGGGTCACGACATTGTTTAGACAAGGGTGAGAGGGACGAAGTTGGCGATAGCGATTTCTTGGAGTCATCGCGTTATCGACTCTTGTGGTGGGCAGTTGTTCCGTTTGTGACGCTTGCGTTGCTGGCGGCTGCGCATCCGCCGGGGTTTCTCTGGGCGGAGGAGGGTTTTGGGTACGACGTCCTTGAGTATCACCTTGAGGTTCCTCGTGAGTTCGTTGATGCGGGCGTGATTTCGTACCTGCCGCATAACGTGTACGGGAGTTTCCCCGCCGCAACTGAGATGTTGTACATGGTCGCGATGATCGTGCATGGCAAGGTTCAGGAAGCGGGCACGATCGCGAATATGATTCACTTTTTCTTTGGGGTTCTTGCTGTCTTCGCTGCGTGGGTCACCGGGCGGGAGTGGTCGCGTGCTGCGGGGACGGTCGCGGCGGTTAGCGTGGCGAGTGCGGGTTGGCTTTTCTATCTGAGCGGTCTAGCGTATGTCGAGAACGCGTTATTGTTTTTCGGTCTGACGGCGACGGGTTGTTTTCTTCGGGCGTTGCGTGTGGATGGGCAGCGATGCGAAGGCGAACCGGGCGCGATGGGTTGGATGCTCGCGAGCGGGTTTTGTGCGGGTTGTGCGTGCGCGTGTAAGTATACGGGAGTCGTGTTTGTACTGGTTCCGCTTCTGGCAAGCGCTTTGCTTTTCGTGCGGGCGACTCTCGGCAGGCGTTTGCGTGTTTGTATTGTCTTTTGTTTCTCCGCGATGATTCCGTTTGCGCCGTGGCTTATCAAGAATCAGGTGTGGACGGGGAATCCGGTGTTTCCGTTGGCGAACTCTGTTTTTGAAGGGTCGCCGGGGGGGTGGGGGCCAGAGGAGACAGCGGCGTGGGATCAGGGGCATTCGTTGAAGGAGGCGGATCGATCGTTGGGGCGGCGACTTTCTCTGGCGTGGTCGCATACGTTTGGGGATGCAGCGCAGCGACTTGGTCCGGTCGTGCTACTGGTTGGATTGCTGGGGCTCGTCGGGCGTTCGCGCGGTCGCGTCGATGCTGCACTGCTGATGTTTCTTGCATTACAGGTCTTGATTTGGATCTTCGCGACGCATCTGTTCGCGCGGTTTGCCGTTGTCTTTTTGATCCCGTTGTCGCTCATGCTTGCACGCTCAGTGTGTGGCGCTTCGGCGCGTCGGGTGGGCGCGATCTGTGCGATCGTTGCTGCCGGGGCGACGTGGAACGCTGTTTTTGCGGTTCGGTTATACGCAAGCGAGACGGCTGGGCCTGCGCCTGCTTCGCTGATTTACGATAGTGAGCTTCCCGGGTTCGAGTACGTTGGATTTGTGAACGACAAGCTTCCACCAGATGCGAAGGTGCTGTTTCTAGGCGAGGCGAAGGCGTTCTACTTTAAGCGGCCGGTGGGTTACTGCGTGACGTTCAACCGAAACCCGTTCCTTGCGAAACTCATCGGGGATGACGATGGTCAGGACGCTCGCGAGTGGTTTCTCGACGAGGGCTACACGCATCTGCTCGTGCATTATGGTGAGCTTGGTCGGTTGAGTCAGACGTACGGGACTTCGCCGCCGCTTTCGAAGGAGGCGTACGCCTCGTTACCGCAAACGCTTCGGACGGCGGGGTTTCGGCTGGTTCGAGACTTCGCGCACCCGCGCGGTTCGGCACTAGAATCTTACGTGGCGATTTATGAGCTGGCGAGATGATCGCGCTATGGGCAGTCGTTGATATTTCCGAACGGGTAGGCGAGACCTGTCACGGCGTCGGCAGCGAGTGAAATGTCGAGGACGCCAGCCGGGCGGGGAAGTTGCTCCGACGTCGTTTTCATTTGTGTCCTGAGCCTTGATTCCGAGTCGAAAATCTCCGCCGCGGCGTCCAACATCGCGGCGATGTCCGCGACACTTGGCTGCGTTAGTTCCGTCGCGAGGGTATCCTGGAAGGGGGCGATCACATCACCCCATCGCGCGGTCGTAAGTACAAGCGGTGCTGAGAAATTCCATGATAGCGCCGGGTCACAACCTTCGCCGATCGCTCTTATTTCGTAGGTGGAGCTTGGCACGATTTCCGGTCCGAAGAGATGGACCTGCGGGTAGCTGGCCCAGTCCATTGTTACGGCGTTGCAACTTGTCTCCGATGCGAAACCCAAAACATCAGGCAATAGACTCACCCTGTAGGGAACCGGAGCGCCGACCCACCGAGTCGCCCCATCAAGCCACGACATATCGGTCGCGGGGTATTGGGGGAGGTTGGCGGGTTGCGGGTCGTGTACGGTCACGAGCGTCACGGCGTACGCGACATTTTCCGTGTTGTCGCCGGGGGCAAACGAGATGAATCGGTTCTTGTCGATGTCGCCGACGATGGCGACGGGCGGTGGCGGCGGGTTGCAACCCTTTTGCACAGCGTTAATCGTGAGCGAGTAGTCGCCACCCCAGCCAGCGTCTTTCGATGCGTGAACAATGTACGTGCCCGGCATGACGACCGAAGAGACCGACTCGAACCGACCGAGCGTTGCCGATGATGACAGCACGGTTCCGTCTGTTGCGAGAAGCTGAAGATTCAGGTCCATGTCTGATGTGCTAAATGACGCGCCGGCAGTGACGACGCTTGGCACTGATACCGTCAGCGAGAAGAAGTCGTCAAAATCGACGAGGCGCAGATTGTGCTTCGCGGGGGTGATTGGCTGAGCTTGTCCGAGGCTGTCGTTGTCTTCGAAAGCGTCGTCCGGAATGACGCCGAGAATCAAGGACGAAATCTGGTTGAAGAAGATACTCATTTTTCCGTAGACGTTGTTGTACCCGCTCTGATTGTCGCAGCCGGGTTCGACGCCGGCGAATTGGCAAAAGCCGAAGAGCTGGCCGACAACGCGCCAGTTTTCGTCGAAGAGCGGTGAGCCGCTGGACCCCGGCTCCGTTTGACCGAGCGTCCAGTCGTTGTAGATGTAGCGGGTCGTTGGTAGCGGTCGCTTTCCAGCGGAACAGATGGGCGACTGTAGCGTTGTTATTCCCTCGCTGTAGCGCTTGAAAGTTCCATGCGGATGGTGAATACCCCTGACCGTTGCGTTGTTGGGTGGGGCTGTCGTCGTGATGGCGGCGAATGTCTGCCCGTCCGAAGGGTCATTGTTCAGACGAAGCAGGGTCGAGTCCGTACCGCCGGCAAAACTGTCAGACGTTACAAGCAACGTCGCCCCATCCGATCGGGGCACACTTGCCCAACTTGGCACGGTGCCGTTGCATGTGTTGGCCTGATAGAACCAGTAGGCGGTCAAGGAGGCTGCCCCTTCCGGGGTACTGATGCAATGATTGGCGGTTAGAAAATATCCGGCGAACGTGTTGGGGTCATTATCAACGAGCAGCGCTCCGCTACAGACGAACGTGCCGGGTTGGTCGGGATCAGTGAAGGTGATTCTTGCGACGGAATCGCGAGCGTCGATGTCTGTGTTGAAGCACATGACGTCTTGCTCGCAGGTTCCGTTGGCAACGCTCCCGTTGAAGGCGTTTTGATCCTCAAAGCCGCGATAAATGTGCGTGATTTTATCGATCACGATCGTGGGGTTCCCGGCGAGCCTGGTTGGATCTTGATATTCGAGATACACGACACTGCCCGGGACGGCCGTGGACCAAAACCCGCCGTTTCGCATCCGACCAGTGCCACGAAGAACGTCGGGAACGAAGCCCCGAGTGCCGGTGACCAAGAGTTGCGTGCCCTCGGGAAGCGTCAAGCTCTTGAAATGGACTTGAACCGCCTGCGCGTCCGGGACTTCAAACTGGAGGGACCAAACGCGCGAACCGCTTGTGGTCGTAAGCCACGTTCCGCTGTTTCGGACGTTGATGATCTTTCCCCCAGGCAGCGGGCGATTCTCGCCAATGCGAAGCGGGGTTCCAGGGAGCTGGTCTCTCTGTTGATCGAACGCAAGCGCTGCGGCTCGGTCGAATACGCCCAATCGCACTGGCTTCGCCTGCGCCCGTACGGCGGGATCGCGAACAACATCATGCAGGAGTGTTGCCGCGTTTCGATTCCGCTGTCCGACGCGAATCGGGGCGATATCGGGTGCTAGTTGTTCAGCGGCGAACGCACGGGGCGCGCCCGCGACAAGCAGCAGGCACGCGACTCGCCCTATTAGAAAATGTCCCCCAGTTGCTCGTCGCATAAACCTCGCTCCGTCCGTCATACTCAATCGCCATTCCACCGGAACAGTGGCGCGTACGAGCACGTGGGCATTCCCTGATGGCGCAGGCGCAAAGCCCAACCCCGGCGAGAATCCCAGTCCCCCACCCCTTGCAACACTTTAGCACCGACAATAGGGCAAGGAAAGGCGAACTGAAGCGTTATTTGCAGCAAGTTATCGGGCGGCGCGGGTGAGGACACGTTTATTCACGCGTACGGTGAACGCGTTGTCGCCTCAACGGCGTTTTTTGGCGTTTGATGGGGCTAAGTCACTCGATCGGCGGGGGGCAGTGTCCGATAAACTTGGAGCGGACGAAATTGAGAATTCGTATTCGTTTCTTGGTAGAAGGGTGCTTGACGATGCTCGCAACGGGAACCGCGACGGTGTTTCGCGGGGACGATGTCAGATCGGCGACGGACGGCGCTCACGCTCGCGCGGGCGGTGCTATCACATCTTTTGTTGCGCGCGCTTTGATTTGGGGTTGTGTTGCGGTGACTGTTGGGGCGGGTGGTTTTGCCGTCCATCAACGCTATACGCTCGCGCGCGACCTCTCCTGGCAATGCGATGAGCTGCCTGTGCTCTCGCGGTTTACGAGCGTCGGGAGCGTGGCTACGACCGAAGTCGAAGCCCGCGAGTTTCGACCGAGTCTCTATTCGCTACGCACTGGGGTCATCCGAAGCTTGCGCGTTCCGCCGTATATCTTTTCGCCTCAAACCACGACGCATTTTTGGACCTCGTTGACGCTCAATCTTTTTGGTTACGGCATGATCGCGGGTCGGTTGATGCCTCTTGTTTTCGGATTGATCGCGATCATCGGTGTCGCGTGGGCGACCTGGCTATGCGTTCGCAGCATCCCCGCGACTTGCGTGGCTTCGTTGATCGTCGGGTTCTCGCCGGCGGCAATGGCGTACAGCGCACAGGCACGCGGGTACGGCGAAGCGATTGCGTTGCTCCCACTGATGCTCGTAGCCCTGGAGCTTTGGCGGCGGAAGAGTTCCAGTTGGGTTCGATTCGCGTTCGTTGCAATTCTTACGATGCAACTATCGCTCACGGTTTACACGATGTGGGTCTATTGGGTTTTTCCGGTTCTTGTGATGGCGATGGTCGTGCTGCCGCGACTGGTTCCGAACGTGGTGGAGCGAGCGTCCGCTCGCGCGATGCTTGTGGGGCTGTTTGTGTTGATGTGTCTTTGGATGGGGGTCTTCACAGCCGAGCGGTGGAAGACGCTGACGTTTGCATCGACGTACGGGGTGAGTTTCAAGAGCTGGACTGAGCTTGGATTGTTCCTGCAACTGTTTGTCGAGCGTTTGATACCTGTGCCGATCGTTACGATCCCGTTGATGATTGTCGGAGCGTGTCGCCTTCATCGATCGTCGATAGGTTGGTGGGGGGCTGCGATGCTCGCGGGGATTGCGTTACCGATTGCGTTTGGCATTCTCAACGGGTCGCCCGGGCACATCCGCAACATGGTTTATCTGCTTGGACCGCTCGCGATTCTCGCAGGGGTTGGATTCGGCGTTGCCATGCGCATGCTTTCAAGGACTCGTGGAGAGGTTTCGGTTGGTGCGCTGTCACTTGTGGCGATCATCGGAGTTGCGACGACGTCGTCTGCGGCGCTCGGGGGAAAAGCCTATCAGTTTCTTCTGCCTGACTGGGGGTCGGTCGTACAGTCGGTCGATGCTACGGCGAAGACAGCGGGGCCTCGCTTTTGGTGTCCATGTGCAGCCAACCACTGGCAGATC
>JAJRUK010000027.1 GCA_024277835.1 Planctomycetota bacterium
CCGATCTGCGCGTGTCGCAAGTCGTTGAGACGGTCTCGGGCCTGCGAGAGGCTGACGCCGAAAACCGCAGCCTGGAAGAAATGAGCAGTAACCTGGCGCACCTGACGGCGAGTTTTCAGCAGGTGCGTTCTCTGGTTGGGCGCGTTCATGATTTGCGTACGTCGATGTTCGATTTCGACGAGGCGCTTCATGGTCTGACGCGCGTTTCAGATGGGATTCAAAAGGGGATCATGGGTACGCGCATGGTCGCGGTTGGCCCCTTGTTTACAAGGTTCAAGCGGGTTGTTCGCGACATTGCCAAATCAAGCGGTAAGAAGATCGACCTCGTTCTCAAGGGCGAAGCTACCGAGCTGGACAAGCGGATGATCGATGAGCTTGGCGATCCGTTGACGCACATGGTTCGCAACAGTGTGGATCACGGGCTGGAGCTTCCGGAGGTTCGTCTCGCCGCTGGCAAACCGGAGGTGGGGACGGTGACGCTGGAGGCGCTACATCGTGGCAACAGCATTTGCATCGTCGTTTCGGATGACGGTGCGGGTGTGAACCTCGAACGGGTTCGTGCGAAAGTGCTTGAGCGCGAGCTGGCGACGCAAGCGCAGGTCGACAAAATGTCAGACAAAGAGCTGACTCAATTTATCATGAAGCCGGGCTTTTCGACGGCTCCGCAGGTGACGGATCTTTCCGGTCGCGGGATGGGCATGGACATTGTGCTCAGCAAGATCGACAAGTTGAACGGGTCGGTCGATGTGGACTCGACACCGGGCGTTGGGTCGCAGGTGACGATCAACCTTCCGCTGACGCTTGCGATTCTCACTTCGCTAGTCGCGCGGGTTGGTCGAAATGTCTATGCGATCCCGCTCGAGACCGTAGCGGAGATTATTACCGTTCGGCGGAGCGATGTTCAATGCATTCAGCGTCGCGAAGTGGTTCGCGTACGGGATCGCGTCATTCCAATCGCGGTCTTCGAGGAGTTATTCGGCACAAAGCTTGACGGGCTTCAAACGACGTCGCGCGGTGGCGATGATCTGACGCTCGTCATCGTCGGGTTTGAGAACAAGAAGATCGGACTGATCGTTGACGAGCTTCTCGGGCAAGAGGATGTTGTGATCAAGTCCATCTCTGAGAACTATCGAAATGTGTACGGGATCGCCGGAGCGTCCATCCGAGGTGATGGTAGCGTCTCGCTGATTCTGGATGTGAACGCCATGATGGACATGGCCGCGAAGCCGGAGACGCCGCAGCGCGTTAAGACGACGTCGCAAGCCAGTGAGGAGTGTGTGCCGGCGTGATTGCAGAAACAGCTAATTCATCCCTATTGTCGGCGCTTCGAGCGGTGGCGGTCAACGGTTCGTATAACGCCTCGCGGGCGTTGTCGAAGTGGTTGAAGAAGGGCGTTCGCCTGACGAGCGATGGGTTTGTTTCGACGCCCATTGCAGAAGTTGCCTCATCGATCGGCGGGGAAGATGAACCGATTGCGGCGATTCATATGCCACTCATGGGCGACATGTCGGGGCATATGTTGCTAACGTTTCCAGAGCATGTGGCCCTTCAGTTCGTTGACATGATGATGATGGCACCGCCGGGGACCGCGACCGAGCTTGATGAGATTGGTCAGTCGTGTCTTCAGGAGACGGGGAACATCGTCGCGAGTGCATACGCGAATAGCCTTGCGAAATGGTTGGAGCTGACGTTTGAGCCTGGGGTTCCGACGTTTGCGTACGACATGGCTGCGTCGCTTGTCGATCCGCTGTTGGGAATGGCGGCGGCGGAAAGTGACGACGTGTTCATCGCGAATACGGAGTTTCTCCTTGATTCGCAACGGTTGGAGTGGGGTTTGTTGCTTCTACCATCAGCCAAGTCCTGGGCGCTGATGGAGAGTCGCTGCCAGGCGGAGTCTGTCCGGCAAAATGCCCTTCGAACGATCGCTGTGAATGGCGCGTTCAACGCGTCTCGTGCGCTGTCGAAATGGTTGACGCGGGGAGTGAAGTTGTCTACGGGCGGCTTCGAGCGGACACCCCTTAGTGAAGTTGGGGCGATGTTCTCAACAGACGTTCCGATCGTGGCGCTTCGGATGCCGCTTTCGGATCGAATGCATGGTCATTCGTTTCTGGCGATGACCGAGGCCAACGCCTTGCTTCTTTGTGACATGCTGATGCAGCAGCCTGCGGGGACGGCGGTTGAGTTTGGGGAGATCGAGCGTTCGTGTCTCGAGGAAACCGGGAACATCGTGTCGAGTTCCTACATGAACGGTTGGTCTACCTGGTTGGACATGGAGATTGCGCCGGGGCCGCCAGAGTTTGCGACGGACCTTCCCGAGGCGATCCTTGACGGACTTGTCGCGGAGCAGGCGATTGTGAGTGACGAAGTGTTTATGGCGAGGACGGATTTCTTTGCTGGGGAGCAGTGTTTGGAGTGGATGTTCGTGTTCGTTCCCGCTCCGTCTGCTATGCGTTTAATTGAATCATCCTGTCGGTAGGAAGGGGTCGTATGGCATCCACAACGTCAGCCGTTGCGAAAAAACCTTCGACGAAAGTCGATCACGCAGCGGGTACGGAACATTCAATCGGAATCGCGGGGTTGAAGGTGATTCGTTCGCCGGACAGCGTTCGTACGGTTCTTGGGTCGTGCATTGGCATTGCGATCTACGATCCGATTGCGGGTATCGGGGCCCTTGGGCATGTTATCTTGCCTGACTCAAGCTCTGGCACGGGAGATCCCATGAAATTCGCCGACACTGCCACCGAAATGCTCATCGAAGAGCTGTTGGCTGCCGGTGCGCGCCGCTCGCGACTTGCTGCCAAAATTAGCGGCGGGGCGGCGATGTTTGGAACTGCGTCCGGCGGCAATCTTGGCGATCGAAACGCGGTGGCGGTACGGTCGAAGTTGTCGGAATGTGGCGTGCCGCTGAAAGGCGAGGCCGTCGGCGGAACCAAAGGCCGGAAGATGTTTCTCGTACCAATCAACGGTGAGGTGCGCGTGGAAATTATTGGGGAAACGTCCCAGATGATTTAAGGCGTGCAGTTTGCGCGAAGGAGAATAACGGTGGCTACTCGAGTATTGGTTGTGGATGACGCAAAGTTCATGCGTCATATGATTAAGAACATCCTCGTTCAGATGGGCTGGGAGGTCGTGGGCGAGGCGGCGGATCGCGAGGAGGCGGTGTCGATGTTCAACGACCTCAAGCCAGACGTCGTGACACTCGACATCGTCATGCCCAAGGCCAGCGGGATCGATGCGTTGAAGGCGATCCGCACGTCCGATCCGAACGCTAAGTGTGTGATGATTTCGGCGATCGATCAACGCGAACCGCTGATGGAAGCGCTAAAGC
>JAJRUK010000366.1 GCA_024277835.1 Planctomycetota bacterium
CCTCCGGGTTATGAGCCCGACGAGCTGCCAACTGCTCTACCCCGCAGCCCGTGATCCTAGCCCCACGTAACTCGCTGTCAAGCTCGATGGATGTTCCGAAAAAGTCCGACGCGAGCGCCGCAACCAATCCACCTGCGCCCGTACCCATCGATCGACCCCGCGCGATCCAACACATCCGATCGATCGCGCACCTCCGGCCTCGTACCAATCCAATTTCTACGATCTCCTTTGACGCGACGACGAATCTCGGACACCATGTCACCCATGAACGTACTCGTCATCGGAGGTGGAGGCCGAGAACACGCCATTGCAACAGCCCTCGCGCGCTCACCGCGCGTGTCAACGATCTACTGCGCCCCCGGCAATGCTGGCACGGCAGAAATCGCAGAGAACGTCCCACTCAGTGAAGGCAACTTGAGCGCGCTCACCGCCTTCGCCAAAGAAAAGAAGATCGACCTGACAATCGTAGGCCCCGAAGCGCCCCTTTGCGAAGGAATCGTCGATCAGTTCCAGGCGGCGGGCTTGCGAATCTTCGGCCCATCAAAGGCAGCCGCTCGCATCGAAGGCGACAAAGCGTACGCGAAAAAACTCATGAAACTCGCCCACGTTCCGACAGCAGAGGCGAGAATCTTCCAGCATCACGACCAGGCACACGACTACGTGTCAACGCGCGACACTGGCATGGTTGTCAAGGCAGCCGGACTCGCCGCGGGCAAGGGCGTCATCGTCTGCCCCGACCCCGCCGATGCGCTCCTCGCGATTGAGCGCATCATGATCGACCGCGACTTCGGCGAAGCGGGCGACACCGTCATCGTCGAAGAACTTCTCAAAGGCCCAGAGCTTTCGGTCCACGCTCTCGTCGATGGCAGAACCATCTACGTCCTCGATTCTGCACAAGACCATAAAGCGCTCGGCGAAGGCGACACAGGCCCAAATACCGGCGGCATGGGCACCTATAGCCCCGCCCCAATCGCGACCGAAGAAGTCCTCGCGATGGTTGAACGCGATGTACTGGTCCCGATCGTCGATGCCATGCGACAAGACGACGCGCCTTACTGCGGCGTCCTTTACGCTGGCCTCATGCTCACGCCCGCCGGTCCGAAAGTGCTCGAATTCAACTGTCGATTCGGCGACCCAGAGACACAGGTCCTACTCGCACGCCTTGAGTCAGACTTGCTTGATCTGCTGGAAGCGACCGTCGATGGAAAGCTCGCCGACGCGGATGTTCGCTGGAACCCCAATCCCGCCGTCTGCGTAGTCATGGCCTCAGGGGGATACCCCGGTATCTTTCACAAGGGCAAACCAATCACCGGTCTCGCCGAGGCCGCCGCCATGTCAGATGTCCACGTATACCACGCGGGCACGCGCAAGACCGGCGACCAGGTTCTCACCAACGGTGGCCGAGTACTTGGCGTTACCGGACTTGGTCAAGACATCGCCGCCGCCAAAACTCGCGCTTATGAGGGCGTCAACATGATCGACTTCGACGGCGCATACGTCCGTCGCGATATTGGCGACAAGGCGATCAACGCAACAACGTCATAACCCGCCCACACCTGACCACCGCTGCGATCCCTACAATCCACCGCGCCGGCAAATAGTAGTATTGCGTAACCGGTGTTTTTTGTACGGCAGGAGTCCGCATTGAGTATCACACCAGTGTCATCGGTGCGCACGAGCGCCGCGAGCGTCCTTCTTGGACAGCGCCCGCAGCAAGCGTCATCGGTCCGCGCCTCAGACAAGAACAATTCTGCAAACTCCTACCAAACCGGCGACCTGATCGACGCCTATCTCTCGACGATCGCGTCCAGCTTCGATGCCACCGCGCCAGTTACAACGAACATCGACACACGCGACCGCGACCAGGCCCTCCAGGACGCTTCAGCAAAGATTGGCGAACGCGACTTCGACGGTGCACAATCGGCAATCAACACCGTGCTCAACAAAAAACCGCGAGACATCTCCGCACTCCGACTCGAAGGCCGCATCGCCATCGCGCAGCAAGACTATAAAACCGCCGAAAAAACCTTCACACGAATCGCCGCACTCTCCGGCAGCGACGCCCAGAACGACCGCGATGCACGCATCGCCAGAACGCTCCAGCAAGACGATGACGCCGTCCTCGTCCGCGCCAAACGTATGCTGAAAAGCGAACCCCATCGCGCAGAAGCGATCGACCTGCTCGCAAGTGTCTCCGCCCGCTCACCCGAAAGCACCGAAGCAGCCATCGCCCTCGCCGAGGGCTATAGTGCAACGAGGCGACCAGAAATGGCCGTCAGCGTGCTCGACGACGCACTCAAATCAGCTACGCCAGAAAGCACCGCCCGCATCGTCGAGAGCGCAACCGCCATCGCCCAAGAAAACCCCGGCTCCGCCTTTGCTAAGAGCGTCCTTGGCCGAGCGCAAATTCAGGCGGGCGATCTGAACGAGGGCATCGCCACGCTTCGAGCAGCACAACGGATCGCCCCGACCGATCCATTCCTCGCCGCCGACCTCACACAAGGCTACGTCGCCCGCGCCGAAGATTCGCTAAGTCGCGGTGCGACCGATTCTGCAAGAAGCGACCTAAACGCAGCCTACGACGCCGACCAGTTCAACCCGAACCTCAAGTCGCTCACCGCCAAGATCGCAACCACCGACGCAAGAGATGCCGTATTCAACAAGCGATACAACAAAGCCCTCGTCGAGTTAGCCAGAGCGCGCAGAAACGATCCAGACAACCCAGCCCTCAACAAAGACTTAGCTAAACTTTACAACCAGGTCGGCAAGTTCTTCGAGCAGTCCGGTGGAACAACCCAGGCACTCGACAACTTCACCGCCGCCCTCAATCTCGACCCCGACTCGACCCAGGCTAAACGAAAGGTCGCAGAGCTAAGTAACGCCAAAGGGATGGAAGCCATCTCTCGAGGCGACTACGACCGAGCGATTACATTTCTCAAAACCGCCTTCGATACCTACCGACCCGACACAACGTACCAGGCTGACCTCGCTAGCGCCTACAACCTCCGCGGCGAACGCTTTCGGACGAGCGGAAAATACACCGAGGCAATCAGCGATCTAACCCAGGCAGTAAACCTCGACCCCTCAACCACCTCTTATGGAACCAACCTCGCTCTCGCCATCCAAGCTGGCGGAATCTAATACAGAGTCTAGTATAGATATGCCGATAGAGGTGTTGTTCAAGCATGGAGGCTTGTCTCATGAGAACACCTTTGACGGTAACGCGGGTTGGTGCAGCGAAGGAGTTGGTTGCGGCCCTGCGTCGAGAGAAACGGTCGGTC
>JAJRUK010000002.1 GCA_024277835.1 Planctomycetota bacterium
AACGATGTGGCGAAACACGGGCGCGTCGACCTTGATGAGTACTTCAGTGACTCCTGCGCGAGTGGGGCTGACTCTTCCGCGACTGAACCATGAGGGGTACCCATTCGCGTACACCTCACCGGAGACGTATGCCGGAAACACCTGACTGATTGTCGTATCAACGCCTATGGCGAGCGGTTCTCCTTCGCGTATGCGGGTCCGTGGGCGCATCGACGCATGACGAACCACCTGCGAAAAAAGACGCTCGTATTGCTCAGCCGTGAGCACGCCTCCGCGAAAAACTCGTCCGCAAATGTCCCACCATTGCTGACCCCACAGGGTTGGATCTAGGTTCTTGTGCTTCTGGATGCACACTTCCGCCAATAGTTTCTTGTCTTCCGCGGTGTAAGCTGATTTCCAGCCTCTTCGCCCAACCTCCTTTCTTGCCTGGTCATCGCCCCACTTGGCTCGCCATAAGACAAGCGAAAACGGTTGCCCAGGCAGCAGGCTGGCGGCCATCGTCTGGAAATAGAGTCCCGTCCCACTCGAAAGAAACAGGAACAGGGCAACGGTAAGTAGAACCGGACGCTTACGCCGCTCGCCTCGGACAACGTTCTTGACGTCCTCACTTCCGCATTCAGGGCAGCGGGGTGACTCCAGACCGGTCAGGTTGTAGTCGCAGGTTCGGCAATAAGGTACATCACCAACCCGACGGCCACGAAGTGCGATCGCCGCAAGCAAGACGCCGACTAGGCAGAGAACCAGCGTGAGTATGATGAGCATGACTTAATCGCTCCACATGCTGTTCAACAAGTGTCAAGAGTGTACCGGGGCCTAGATGCATAGCCAACCAGCGAAACTGGCGGCGCACCATTCGTAACGATCCCCGGTTATAGCCCCGCCCGCCGGTTTTCGGCCTGGGTCCATGCCCCCGGTTTGCCTGTTTCCGGCGATCCGGGGTACAATGCACGGGTCTCTCGGTGGAGGCGATAGCGGAAGGATCCGAGCATGGTTGGACGAAGTTTGCGAATGAAGAACGTTGCGATATTGGCGATGGTTTGTTTGTCCGGATGGACGGCTGCCTTCGGGCAGGAGCAGCGCGCACGCACGCTTGAATATAGTCCCACCGAGCACACATGGGTCGAGGAAAACCCGCCGATGCCCGGGACGGCTGCGGGCGATCTGTATCTGGCAAGCTCGAAGGTTCGCAGCGGAGACTATCGCAAGGCGATATCGGGAGCGGCGGCGTTTCTAAAAAAGTACGGTGATACGCATGAGTTGTATCCCGAAAGCATTCTCGTGAAAGTGGCTGCGCTTGTTGGAATGAAAAAGTACAGCGACGCGGACACGGTTCTTCAGGCGTTTTTGTCTCAGTTTGCGAAGGGGGCGCTGACGGGCGAGGCGCTTCGGCTTCAGTTTGTGGTTGCGGAGAATTACCTGCGCGGTGCGAAGGTGCGGAAGTGGTGGATCTTCTGGGTTTCCGGAACCGATCGCGGGTTGGAAATGCTCGACGAGATTTGGACAGGTTATCCATCGCAGCGCATTGCGGAGATGGCGATCAAAACCAAGGGTGACTATCTTTTTGAAAACGGCGATCATGCGCTCGCAGAGTTAGAGTATGCGAGGTTGCTGCGCGACTATCCGCAAAGCAGGTATCACCAGATGGCGCTCGCGCGAACCGCAGAGGCTGCGCTGGCGAGTTTTGGCGGTGTTGATTACGACGAGGCAGCGCTGATCGAATCGCAAGAACGCTATCAGGACTATCGCATCGCCTATCGAGGCCCCGCGGAGCGCGAGGGGGTCGATTTGATTCTTGAGAGCATTCGCGAGATGCGTGGAGAGAAAGACCTTCGCATCGGCGACTATTACGAGCGAACCAACCAGGCGGACTCTGCGATTTTCTACTTCCGCGGTGTTCGTCGCGATTTTCCAAACACGCTCGCGTCAGCGAAAGCAGCTGAGCGACTTTCGCTCATGGGTGCCCCGATCGATCCGGAGGGAAACTAAGATGCCAAGCGCAGACCGCTGCCAGTTTCGGATTTTTGTTCGGTCGTGTCGGGCGTCTGCTTCGGCGCGAATATTACTTATCGGTTGTTTGGCGATTCTGGCCACGGGGTGTAGCTACTCCCGAGAACGTCCGTTTCGGACCGATATTCACACGATTCATGTAGAAATGTTTCATACCAAGGACTTTCGACGCGAGTTGGAGTTCCGCCTGACCGAATCGATAGTTAAGCGGATCGAGATGGATACGCCCTATCGGATTTCCGGCAAAAAGGGAGCGGATGCGGTTTTGACGGGCGAGATCCTTCGCGTGGAGAATCGAACGCTGGGTGATGACTTCAATACCGACCTGCCGCGCGAGATTGCGTCAAGTATCGTCATTCGATACACGATGACCGACATGCGGACGGGCGAGATTCTGGTCGATAGGCCTCGGTTTGTGTATCAGGCGAGTTACATCCCGCCGGTCGGCGAGACGTTTACGCACGGTATGACGCGATCGATGGACGGTTTGGCAGAAGTGATCGTCGAATCGATGGAAACGAGTTGGTAACGGACCTATGATCCCAATGGGCGAGTCTGGGTGAATCGAGTTTGGTCGGGGTGAGTCGGGGTGAGTCGGGGTTGGCGTCGTAGAGGTTGCGGCGTTTGCGCAGGCGAGGAAATTGACAACGTGCGGAGTGAAAAGCGCTGATGAGTGACGACAACGGTAACGGCAACTCAAACCCCTCGCCCCAGAAGCAGGATCCGGATCGACCTAATGGCCCCGGCGTGAAGATGTCGCGGAACATGGTCAGTTGGATCGTGCTCATGGGGCTTGCGCTTCTGCTGGTTGTGCTTCTTCAGAGCACGATGTTGACGCCCAAGGATATTAGCATCAGCGAATTCGACGCGCTGGTTCGCAATGACAACGTCAAAGAAATCGTCTTCAAAGAGGACGAATACATTGAGGGCACGAGGCGTCGACTGACCGAGGGCGAACCTGCGGGTGCGCCGCTTGAGTTTCGCGTTTCCTATCCGCGTCAGGGGATCGATCGCGATTTCCTGAAGGAGATGATCGTTGCGGTTCGCGAGGGCGGTGGCGACGTCAAGTACGAGAAGCAGAATCAGTTTATCATTCTGCTGGTCAGTATGCTGCCCTGGCTTTTGATTTTCGGTTTCATCTGGTTCTTCATTTTCCGCCAGCTTCGCGGCTCGAATGGGCCTGGCGGGATGTTGGGGAATTTCGGTCGATCGCGTCATCGCATGATGCACAAGGAGCACACCAACATTACCTTCGGGGACGTCGCCGGGATCGAGGAGGCGAAGGAAGAGGTCGAGGAGATCGTCGAGTTCCTCAAATCGCCGAAGAAATTCCAGAGGCTCGGCGGGCGCATCCCGCGTGGCATTTTGCTCGTCGGGTCGCCGGGTTGCGGAAAGACGCTGCTCGCCAAGGCGATCGCGGGTGAGGCTGACGTTCCGTTCTTTTCGATCAGCGGTTCGGACTTCGTCGAGATGTTTGTCGGTGTAGGTG
>JAJRUK010000367.1 GCA_024277835.1 Planctomycetota bacterium
CGATGTGCGGATAGGTCATCGTGACGACCTGGCCTCGGTACGACGGGTCGGTCAGGATTTCCTGATAGCCCATCATTGAGGTGTTGAAGACGACCTCGCCGGTCTGCGTGCCGCGGTGTCCGAAATGAATGCCGCGAAGGACGGTCCCGTCCTCCAGCGCCAAGATGCAATCCGACTTCTCGCTCTTTTTCATGCTAAGGCGGCAGGATAGCGGTGGGAGGTGCGAGTCGCAAGCAGATGCTTCTGCCGAGGCCCGAGCGTTGGGCGATATCGAGTGTTTGACACACAAGCCGCGCGGGCAGCCCCCCTCGATCCCCCTTAGTAAGGGGGGACGGAAGAAAAAACCCGTTGCGGTGGAGCGTCAGTTGAGTCTTTAATGCTCTAGCAAAGGGCTGCGTAGATGGCGAGCGTCAACACGGCGATCCGCGCTTTGCGCGGGAAAAAGAATGTAATGACTGCTGCGTACACTTCTTTCCTTGCCTCCTTTGGCTAGGTGTGCAGGACGCCCCTCGCGCCTTGCGACTGATTATAGCCAGCCAAACCAGCGTTTTGCGAACTGAATTTCGTTGCACAGGTGCAGATCGTGGTCCAAGAACGTTGCGGGCGGATGTGGTCCGGTTCGAGGCCTATAATCACACGGCTTTCGCTTGATGCGACGTGCTTCGGGGCACTTTGCGAAACGGGGTAGAGTTTGCGGGTGTTGCGGGTTGGTTGTTATTTTCGTGCAGGGAGGTGACAAGAATCGGCGCGGTCCGGTGTCACATTTGTTCAACAGCTTGCTATGTGCCGGTTGGTGTGACTGTTCGCGAGGATGATGCGGGGCTTTGTCCGCCGTCGGTCGTGACGCTGCATGTGAAGCGAAATGCAATGTTGATGTCCGACTGGGTTACGATGAATGTCGCCCGCCCGCTGCTTGAGCTGATGCTGAGTCGGGTTGCGGGTTGCGGGGATGCGCTAAAGTCGAAGCGTGCGTTCGTTTCGTCGCCGCTTGTGACGCGGCACGTCAGCGTGACTTGCTCGTCGAGTTGCGGGGTCGGGTTCGAGACGGACAAGGACACGGTCGGCGGGCTGGTGGGGTTGTTCGGGTCGGGGTTAGGGTCGGGGTTGTCGGGGTTTGAGGGGTCGCCGTTTTCTGTGGGCGTGTTCGGAGTTCCGATGGGGATGATGATGCCAAGTTCGACGCATCCGGGGGTGACGGCCATCGCCAGCAGCACGGAGAAGATGGCGAGCGACCGGGTTAGTCTCGTTGCCATTTGGGCGTTTTTTCGATGGATCATCAAAATCTCCTTCGTGCGTATGTTAGCCGGGACATGGGCGTCCGACTACCTCGGCGGCGTGGTGATGGGCGTTACCAGTATTGGAATGGTAACTTCGCAGGCGGGTGGGCGGCGGATTGATTCGCAGCGGGGGCTGCGTGGGGAGATGGGGGACCGGTTCCGCGTGTTTGGTCTCGTTGTGCGTCTCAACTGCTGGTGTTCGCGGGACCGATACGAGTCTGACAGGAGTCTTCGGAAGTCGTTACATGGAAGGGGCTTATGAATAAGAGCCGGGCGGATTGTTGCCGGTCTAAAGGGGTGCGTGTTGCGAGTGCGAGGCGAGGTGGTTCTTGCCGGGTGCTCTTGGTGTGCGCCGGGGTTGTCGTTGCGTCGGTATGCGCCAGCGGTTGTAACGCAATCAAGAACGGTTGGATGGATCCGACTGTACTGGGTGATTTCCAAAATAATCGGAAGCTTGAGATTCGCGCGTCGTTGACGCTTGATGACACGACGTCGCGCCTCGCCGGGGCAACGCAACCCACAGAGGCGGACCTGCAAGTGATTCTCGTTGACCACAAGATTATGGGCGGGGATTCGCTGGCGATCGAAATCAACGAGCTTCGTCAGCGGCAGGTTCCTTTTCAGGTGCAGATTCAGGTCTCGCCGACCGGGTTTGTGAATTTGCCGGTCGTAGGGGAAGTCCGTGCCAGCGGTCTCACGCCCGCGGAGTTTCAGGAAGCGCTCGTGCAAACCATTCAGGACCAAAAAATCCTGGTGAATCCTGATGTCACGGTGAATCCCCTTTTTCTTCAACATGCGACGTATTCGATTTTTGGAATTGGGGTGAGTGCTTCGAATAACGCTCCGCTGCGGGCGGGGACGTTTCCGATTCGTCGCCCGGACCTGCGGATGCTCGACGCGATCAACAATGTTGGTGGTTTGAACGAGTTCGTTACGGAAGTGTACATCTTTCGAAATGATCAACGTGCGGCGGGAGAGGTCGAGCCTTCGGAGATAACACCGCCATCCGGTTCGTCTGAAAAGTCTGTCGAGCAGGAGGCTGCGGCTGTCGATCCCGTGCCAGTCTCGCCCGAAGACGAGTTGCTGCAACTGGTTGAAGATGCACCCGAGGCTACCGAAGAGACTGACGACGCAGAAGAGAAGGCTGCGACCGAGATGGACCCCGGTGCGGTTGATCCGTATGTTTTTGTCGATGGCCGTTTTGTACGCAACCCCCAGCACATAGGTGAGACCGAGACGTTGCCCATGGGTGGCGGGATTCCTGTGCAGGGGACGGTCATGCCAACGACGAACTGGTCGCGACTGGCGGGCGAAGGCTCGCAGCGGGTGATCGTGGTCTCAGCCGATCGACTTCGCTCGGGTGATCCTTCCGTGAATGTGGTGATTCGTTCGGGCGATGTGATCCGTATTGTTCAAGGTGAGATCGGCGTGTATTACGTCATGGGTCAGGTCAACCGCGCGGGGCCTTTTGCGTTTAACTCAGAAGAAGTGACGCTCAAGGCGGCGATCGCTGCGGCGGGCGGGCTTTCCGGTCTTGCGTGGCCTGACCGATGCACGGTGTATCGTCGCAGCGGCGGGAGCGAGCAGGTGGTGCAGGTCAATCTTGATCGGATTTTTGCGGGACTGGATGACGATTTTATCATTCGGCGTCGCGATATTATTAACGTCGGGACGCATCCGTTCGCGCCGTTTTTGCAACGTATTCGTAGTTTGACGCTTCCGAATCCGACGGCGACCGTTGGATACGGGTTTACCTACGCTCGCAACTTTGCTGATGTCGACTCGTTCGCGGTGCGGGCGAATCCGAACAATCAGCCAGACCTCTTGCGGACTCTGCTGGTTCCCTAATGGAGACGCCGTCGAGCGCAGCATTGATGACAACAGCTTCAAGACAACGCGAGTGGGATGAGATTGTCTCTTCGCGTGCGCGCATTCGCATCGCGATCGTTGCGCTGCTGTTGGTCGTCGTGTATTGGGCACCGATTCGCGGATTGCTTGTGGCGCGTTGGATCAACGATGGGAACTGGTCGCATGGGTTCCTGATTCCCGTATTTAGCCTGTATTTTCTCTATATGCGGCGCGACGATTTGCCTGCCGGTCCGGTGAAACCAAGTTACCTCGGTGCAGCCATACTTGCGGCGGGATTGGCGATGTACTTTACGTTCGCGTGGGTGGTTCCGATGGGGTACCCGCAGGGCGTGTCGATCGTGGTGAGTATATTCGGGTTGACGCTGCTTCTTGGCGGTTGGCGTGTCATGCGGGTGGCGTGGTTTCCGATCTTGTTTCTACTTCTTGCGATTCCGCTGCCGCATCGGTTGTATGTCGAAATGTCTCGCCCGCTGCGTGAGTGGTCTGCGCTCGCTGCTTCTACGCTTATGCCGATGTTCATATCGGGTCTTCACACGCAGGCGCAGGCGCTGGTGATTGATTATCTAACGCCGGACGGTCGCACGGGTCAGCTCAATGTAGAGCAAGCGTGCAGCGGTATGCGGTTGTTGATGTCATTTTTCACGATCGGTCTAGCGATGTCGTACCTTGGCGATAGGCCGATGTGGCAGCGACTCGTGATGGTAGCGTGCTGTATTCCGATCGCGGTTTTTTGTAATACCATTCGCGTGACGCTGACAGGGCTTGCGACGGTTGCGGGTCGAGCGGACCTTGCTACGGGAACGCCGCATCAACTTCTGGGGATCGTGATGCTCGCCTTGGCGCTCGGACTGTTTTGGTTGCTGGGATACGTGTTGAATAATCTATTCGTCGAGGTTCCGGGCGAACCGGGCGGCGAAGCGCAACTTTCCAACGAGGGGTCGAACTAGCGATGACCACGGCAGTAGATACGTTCGACGATCAGCTTCACGTCTCCCATGGAGGCGCAGCCGAGGGCGGTGGTGCGCCGTCGGTCGGCGACATTTTTTCGATGCTTCGTCGTCGTTTGGTGATGATCGTCGTGTCCGCGCTTTTCTTCAATATGATCTGGGTTGGCTCGTTCGCGGTGTGGTGGATTTATTATCCGGGTTACCTCAGCGAAGCGCTCATCGAGTTGATCTCGAACATTCCCGCGACGGACCTCTCTCTCGAGCAACAACGACTTCAGCAGGACGAGCATGAACGGTTCGTTCGAACGCAAGCGGTTTTGATGAAGAGTCCGAGCATTCTCGGCGAAGCGTTGAAGGTCAATACCGTTCGGGAGACGGGCTGGTTTGCGCGGGTTCGCGCCAAAGGATGGGAACCGCTGCTTGAGCTAGATAGGGACTTGTCGTCCGCTCCGGTTCGTGGGACGAACTTCCTGCGGGTGGCCATCGAATGTCGCGGCAAGAAAGACCCGCATGTCATCGTCAACGAGGTCGTGAACCAGTGGTATCACGCAGTCAAGCAGCGCACGGCGGAGGATTACGCATCGGGGTCGCTGGAAGCAGCGCGAAACGAGCTTGATGATCTTCGTCGAGACATTTCGTCAAAACGCGAGCGTCTCAAGGCGATCGCACAGCGGATGCCGCCCGGCGCATTGCGGAACCCGGACAATATTACCGCGCTTGATGTCGCA
>JAJRUK010000368.1 GCA_024277835.1 Planctomycetota bacterium
CCTTGTGGACAAGGGTGACGCTCTTTCGCTTATTGATAATGGCGTACTCAATGGCGGCGCGAATCAGTCGTTCGCTGCCCTCTTTGGAGACTGGCTTCACGCCAATGCCGCTTGTTTCGGGGAAGCGGATGTTGGTAACACCCATTGCGTCTTGCAAGAATGCGATCACCTTCTTGACCTCGGGCGTGCCTGCCTGCCACTCGATACCCGCGTAAATGTCCTCGGTATTTTCGCGGAAGATGGCCATGTCGATTAGCTCGGGGCGCTTCACGGGGGACGGGACGCCCTTGAAATATTGCACGGGTCGCAAACAGGTGTAGAGGTCGAGTTTTTGACGAAGGGCGACGTTGAGCGATCGCATGACCGATGTCCCGGCGGCGGAACCGATGGGCGTGGTGAGTGGCCCCTTAATGCCGACCAGGAAAGTACGAAACGCTTCGACGGTGTCTTCGGGGAGCCAGGTTCCGTACTTGTCGTATGATTTTTGTCCGGCGAAGACCTCGAACCAGACGATTTTTTTCTTGCCGCTGTAAGCTTTGTTGATGGCTTGGTCGAAAACGCGAACGGCAGCCTTCCAGATGTCGCGGCCAATGCCGTCGCCCTCGATGAACGGGACGATGGGGTTGTCGGGGACGTTTAGTTTGTCGCCCTGCATGGTGATCGGTGTGCCGTCTGTCGGTGGAGTCAGGTGCTCGAAGCTCATGGTGCTGTCGCCTTTCGTGGTGTATGTTTTGTCTGCTGCCGCAGCGTTGCGGGGTCGCCTATTCGCCGGGCGAAACAGTGCATTTCGCCGCGAACCAAAGACCGGGGATCATAATACGAGGAGCAGGTAGCGTCAACGGAAACGGGGGTATTCTTGTGAGGCTGTGCGGGTTGCGAAGCCAGGGCTGTGGCGGAAGAAGCAAGGCATTCGCGTCCCGGTTCCGTAGCAACCCCCCCCCCTGAATCCCCCCTTGCGAAGGGGGGACTGATGCTCTGTGCGCTCGCGTTTATTCACCGGGTCAAACTTGGTGCCATGTCGGAATCATTTTCTTCATGCACCGGTTGCGTACCGGCGTCAGAGTTCAGTTAATTTCATGCGCCGGCCCGAACCGGTGCCACACTAAATCCTGTTGATGCGATACACCGGAGCCACACTGGGATCGCGTTCTTACGGTGCGGAGGTGAAAAGGCGGAGCTTCCCGTCTGCCTGGATCGCGAGGCCTGCGTCGGTTGCTTGCACGTTTTGGACTTCCTCCAGATGGCCAAGGTCCAGCGCGCCGCCACGCTTGGGGATGAGTCCGCTTGCGTTTCGGTGGTCGTAGAAATACGCGCGGTTTACTTCGCCCTTATCGTGACGGGCGAGATCGACGACGAGTGCGTAGCTGGTCGTCATTAGCCGGGCTGTCAGGTTTGGTTGGTCGGGCGTGGTTCCGCGCCATAGCGTCATTCCGCTGGCGCTATCGATCGAGACCACGTCGGTGCTTGTTGTTGCGATCAAATTTGTATCCGCCTGATGGACGACGATGTCGCCGTCGTGGTCGGTGATTCTGTCACTGCACCAATCCTGCTTGCCGTCGCCGAGTCGAAGCTTGCAAAGCGTCTTGCCATTGTCGGAGAAGTAGATTGCGTCGAGATCGAGAAAGAGAGAGGAACTTCGGATGAGACCGGTTGATGCGAAACGCCAGCGGCGCTTTTGCGTGGAGGCGTCAAAGAGCGAAATCGACTGAGACGTGACCACGACGACGCGGCCATCGATTGTGACGAAGATTCGCTCGACGGGTCTGGTTTCCTGCGTGACGGTTGAGCCAATGAGGTTTCCGGTCTTGGCATCGAGTACGCAGAGCTTGACGCGGTCGGCGCTTCTGAGGTGGTAGACGATGAACGGGTTGGTGATGCGGACTTCACCAATGGGAATATCTTCGACGACACGCTTGAAACCGATGGCTCCATTGGGGATCGAGATGCGCCGCATGTCGCCGTTGTCAAACGCGACGATGAGATTGTCGCCGTCCAACGCAACCGCGCGCAGGGTTCCGCCGCCCTCCCAATCTGCGCCGGGGTCGGCGACGTGCGGCGGGGACTCACCGACGGTCCACAGACGTTGGCCTGTCGATGGGTTAAGTGCGAAAACCTGGTAGAGGTTTCTTAGCAGGACGACATCTTCTCGGGCTAGTAAAAGTTGAACATCACCGGGAACCTTTGCGGGTGCGGGCCAATGGTCTTTTGCGGTGGCGGCGTCGATTGATCGCAAACCATCTGACGAAATGACGAAAATCGTTTTCCAGGTTGATCCGGGTTGCGGACCCAGCGTTGGCGAGAGCAATGCGGCGGAGTCCGGGAGCGTGAGGGTCGCGCTGCGCGAAAGCGGGAGTCGCACGTTGGGCCTAACGCGAACGACGCGATCGCGAACGTCCGCGAGCCTTGTTCGATATTGCTTGAACGTCACGCTTCGACCTTCAAAGAGGAATTCCAGCGAAGGGAAGTCGCGCATCGCTTTGGTCAACCATCGGTAGGCATGCTCGGGAGAGCCAGCCTTCTCATGGGCGTCGGCGATTTCTCGCATAAGGGTGGCTGCGATTGTGCGATCGGTGTTGCGATGAAACGCCAAAGTAAGCTGTTTGACTGCATCGTCGAATCGACCCTCGCCGCCGAGCCACCTTCCATACGCGACCATCGCCTTGGGCGCGGCGAGGCTATTCGGAAACGTCTCGATGAGTCGAATGAAAATGCCCTCGTGGTCGGTCTTGTAGGCACCATCCAGCCAGCGCTGGGCTTCATCTTCGAGCAGCGCGTACACGTCGCGTCCGTGCTTGGCGATGAGCGCTGCGATTTCGCTGGTGGCGACGGCGGCAGCGCTGCGCTCGACGCCGCGACTCGGGTCAGCCAACAATTCGCGAAGGGATCGATCGCGCAAAATCTGATTGTACAACTGAATGGCGTTTCTGGGTGAACCGATGCGTTCGTAGATTTGCGCGAACTCAAAGCGGTATCGCAAGCCTGCCTGCGGGTCTGGCGCGTGACGCGAGGCGTATGTGTGAAGTCGATCTAATGTACTGTTATCCAGCTCATCCTTCTCGGCGAGGACGAGTGCGAACTTGCAGACGTCGTTGAACAGGCGCGTATGGATGGCTAGATCATTAGCGTCGGTCTCGCGAGCGAAACGTTTGACAGCTTCGTCTAGCACTTCCATGGCTTGCTTGTGTTCGCCCGCGCCAATGGCGACCTCTGCTAACTCGATGGCGGGAAGGGGATCGTCGGGAGCGTCCGCCATGGCTTGCCGCAGGGATCGCCAGATGTCCGCCTTGCGAACGTAGGCGGCGACCTCGGTAACACCCGCCACGATCAGCATGTCACTTAGTGGTAGAAGATTTCCGCCCTGACTCTCAACTTCCCAGGCGTGTTGCTGCGTTGTGCCATCTGTTGTCGCATAACTCGCCATGTGGTTGCGAAATGGGATCAGCAAACGATCTTTCGCCCAGGACGCTCGCCCGAAGGGTCTGCTGTTGTCGGGTAGCGAGGTTGACCAGACCGTCGATCGCGTGTCTGCGTTGAAACAGGAGACCTTGCGTCCGACGCCGCAGAGAACGCCTTGATCGACGCCCAGGAGTGTGTCTATCCCGCCGATTTCGCCAACGAGAATCTCGTCGATCGTGCGTCCGTCGGTGGGGTCCAAGACCAGTAGCGCGGCGGAGTCGGTGGGCAGCGCGTAGAGCTTGTCACCCGAGTAGATGATGGGGTTGAACTGCCAGGGTCTTACGTCTCGCGAAGCGCGACCGGCTGCTCCGCCGTCTTCGTCGCGAAGGCGGTTGTACAACGTCAGCCACTTGACATTGCCGGTAAACGCGGACACCGCCGCGATGGTTCCGAGTCCTGAGTTCACGAAAACGGTCCCGCGGTTCATCGCGGCGATGGCGGAGGTCGCGGTTCGCGAGCCGAACGTCGCGGTCGATGCGCTTCCCAGGTGTACGCGCCCCAATAATCGACCATCGGAAGCGCGGAACCTGTACAGATAGCAGTCCTCAAAACCGAACGACCTTCGCCTTCTTCCGACGATGAAAAGACGCCCGTTTTCGACGATCGGGGTTGAATCAAACTTCAACTCGGACGCGAACTCGTTGGCAGCGCTTTTCCCGGTGCGCCAAAGGAGCTTGCCGGAGTGAAGGTCGAGGCAGACCAACTCTACGCTGCCGCGCGAAGGGTTGTAGTCGTAATAGGACACGTCCTCGCGCGGGAGGGCTGCGTAGACTTTGCCGCGATGGATCGTCACGGAATCCCACCCCGGGGGACGATCGTCGAGGTAGTTGTCTGGTTCTGTTGGAAGCGCGTCGGGGCTAAACCGCCACGCCAGCGCGCCCGTGTTGCGATGAAGGGCGACGACATCGCGAAAACGCTGTACAACGACGATGCCATCACTGACGACGGGAAAGATGGTCAGGTCGCGCGACGCCTCTCTTGTAGACCTTCCGCCAAACTCGATGCGAATCCCCTTCGATTCGTCTGTTTCGCGTTGGCGGAAACGATATCGCCACAACAACCCGGGTTCTTCGACATTGCAGCTTTTCTGCGCGGATCGTTGATAGGTGCCGCCAAAGACGGGCCATTCGCCGGGCGAATTCATCGGTTGAGGTCGGGCGAAGTGCTCGTTGATCTCTTTCACCACGTCGGTGACGGAGCGATCGTGACCTAGCCAGCGAATTGTTAGCGCTGCACCTTTTCCACCACCATCTTCTTCTTCGCCCACGATGACTGGGTCGCCGCGCAGGGCGCGAACGATCTTGAGCATCGCAGAATACTGCACCTGGTAGCGATCTTTGTCGGGATGAGATTGCAGCACGCGCGAGTACACGAATGCGGCAAGGTCGTAGTCGCCCGCTTCGATCGCAAGCTGGCCCATCCCCGCTGCGGACTCCGCCGCAACGCTTGTGCAGAAGTATCGATCGAAGAGTCGCACGAGTTCGGTCAGGTCGCGCCTTGCCTGGGCGCGCTCGAATGCGCGATCGGCACTATCGGTGACGAGATTTCTGTACGCCCTTAACCCGGCGGGTGGCCAACTGACGATGAGATCGTTGATGTGGTCGCGGACGCTTCCGTATCTTCCCGCGGGAGTGCGGATGAGCTTTTCGCCTTCGGTCTGAGCGGTGCTTTCCAGGAGAGCGGCTGCGTCTTGCCAGCGACCGAGACCGGCGAGCTTGCCTACACGAGATAGCGCGTCTACCGCTTCAAAGCTATCGTTGAGGTAGACATCGCCCGCCTGTTTGTCGGGCCGAAGTCTGTCGGGTATTTTCGGGATTGCCACGATGGGGGGTCGCTGAGCGCACAGAGGTCGAGGTCCACACACAAGCAGACCGCCGATCGCAACGAGCATCGCGATCAGTCGAGGTTTCTTAGAGGGGCGTCTCATTACGTTAGTTATCGGCGAGATGGCGGCCAATCAGGGGTTCCAGACGGTCACGAACCGCCGGATCAATTCCGCTCCTGTCGGACCAAATCGCCATTTTCAGGGCGTTCTGGCACTCGCAGGCGGGCGGCTTGCTGGTCATCAGGCGTAGCGTCTCGTGAATCAGGGCGATGGCGTTTTCGGTTGCTTTCTTGAGGTTTCCGAGAATCTCCTTGAGAAGCTCGTCCTTGGCTCGTCCGGGTGAAACGGGTCGCCAGCAGTCGTAGTCCGTTGGCAGTGCGATGAGGGCGTAGCAGATTTCCGCTTCGCGAGCGAGCTTGGCTTCGGGCATGCAGGTCATTCCGATCAGGTCGCCGCCCCACTGCCTGTGCATGTTGGACTCGGCGCGTGTTGAGAACTGTGGCCCCTCCATGCAGA
>JAJRUK010000369.1 GCA_024277835.1 Planctomycetota bacterium
GGATCGCTTCCTTACCAGGCTGTTGAAGAAGTGTGGCACCGGTTTTTAACCGGTGTGTTGTCTCCTGTTTCAACTCCCTGCACCGGTTACAAACCGGTGCCACACTGAAAAACTTCGTTTTTCAACAGGCTGTTAAGCAACCTGAGCGCGCCCATCGCTCGCGTTATTTGAAACATGACGACGCGAAAAAACGCGGCGAACAACGATCGCAACGAAATCAAAAATCGCCACGATGCTCACACCCGCCCATACGAACAGGATTGGTTTAACGACTACGACATAGCGCGTCTGAGGCCCGGCAAAGAACGAGGAAATCCCGATGTAGAGGAACAGCAGGAAAAACAAAATCGTGGCCGGTCCGTTTCGTCGAACGAAAACAAGGAAGGAACCGCCCAGCAGACAAACGACAATAAACTCTTCATACAGAGAATCGCGAACCCCAATCGGCGAAGGACCACGATCGATCCACGACCGAAATACCGACTTGATCCCCTTCCAACCATCTGTCGCAACCCGCCCGGACGTGGAAAGCGGAAGATAGCTCGCATGCTTCTCAAGCGTTCGCTCCCACGACCCCGCCCCGACCGAATACGTCGATAGATCAAAAAACTCTGCCGTTGACGCACGCTGCCCCTCAACCCCAGCAACGCCCCCCGGCACGAACCGGTACACGGGATCAGGCGCGAGCAACATCCACCACACATACTTCACCGTATTGATCGCCACGGTTTGCGGATGCTCAAGCATCACATCCAGCCCCGCCCGCCCCAGATATTCCGTCGATTCCGTAAACGGCAACCCACGAACGCGGCGGTACGCACTAATGACCGTCAGATTCTCTCGAAAATCCGCCTCCGGACCCATCATGCCACGATCCATCGCCTCAGAAACAACCGATCGAATATCAAGCATCGCGGCGCTCTTGGTCTCGGAAACGTCGAGCTTGTCTAGCTCGAGCGCACGCGTGTACAGAACATAATCCAGACAGCGACTCGTCCCGTTACTGGCATGCGAATACGCACTCTGAATCATCCACGGCGACACAATTAAGAGCGTAGGAATCGCGACGACACCAAGACCCGCACCCGATCGACGCAGAAACGCGCTTCCCCAACGCACGATCCCTGCATCGCGCATCGCATGGCTGTTCTTCAAATCGCAAAACACCCGCATACAAATCACGATGCCAAAAACGCCGTACAACAGCACGCCCATTGGCTTAACCACGTACGCCACACCTGCAAGCACCGAACACGCGACCAGCAACCTCCAATGAGGCGCCTGCCAAAAGCGAATCAGAAAATAAGTCGCCCCCATGAACGCCAGGGCAAACGGAATCTCCGTCAAAGGCATATTGCAGTACGCAAGAACCTGCAAACTCAACGAACAGAAAACGCCCGCTATCAGCGCCACCGAGCGTCGAGGCGTCACGCATAGCGACAGCGCAACCGTCAGGACGGCAAGCCCAACCCCCATCGCGTGCTGCAACACCTGAATAGCGACCGGACTCGCCTCACCGAAAATCTTGAACACGATCGCCAGAAAAATCGGATACCCCGGCGGACGAATCAGAAAAAGCTCGTTGCTCCAATCACCACGACTGACAATCCCACCTGCCAGCTCGATGTAATCAATTGAATCGGGATACACCCAAAGAGGGGTCGCCAGAAATGAAAACGTATGCGCGAGAGCGGCCACAATCACGACGATTAGGTAAACGCGAAGCGACGACCCGCCACGCTCGCTCGCGATCATCGCCCCCGCCTCATCCGCATTGTCGATCATGGTTATCTCTCTTCGTACGCATCAGCGTTCACGACGAACCTTCGGTTGCACAACGCCCATTCCACACACCTCCGTAGGTTATCGGTCCGCCAGAAACGCAACTGAAACCAGAACCGCAACGCACAAAACAACCCATCTCACACGACCCATCCGCAAACACTGGAACAATCGCCCGACTTGTGGTAGTTCTCGCAATATCGGATGCGACGACGCGGAGATGCGAGGCAGCGCTCCGCCAAAACATGAACCAACGAGACCAGAGACGAATCCAGCGATGAACAACCAATTGATTTTGCTCGGACTAGGCCTAGCTGGCGTAACTTTCGCAATCCTCGCCACAAAGCTCGGAAAATCACTCGCCGGCAAGGATCGAACCCTCAAACCATATTTCAAGCGACTCGGCCAGGTCGCCCCCGCGCATCCCTGCCCCTGCAAGAAACCGGCAGGCCCCTACGAGCGGTGCTGCAGACCAGGCGACGTGGAGAAGATCGAGCAGGACGTGCGCGACTACATCTTTAGCCACTGGATGCGCCGCTCAGGAGGGAGATCGAAAGCAAGACCCATGCAGGCCCGCCTTGAAGACTTCCCGATGTCGAAAGTGACCCTGCCCGACTGGGTAACCTCCCCGTCAGATTATTCATTTCCGATCGAAGAAACGATCCTTCGCGAATGGACGCCCATCGAGCGCAACGCCGACATGCAGGACGCAATGGATTCCTCCGACAACGTCCCGATCTAATCGGCGGACCTCGACGCGCCAAACCGAACAGCCACCGCCACCGGATCGGTTCGCACAACGACGCCCTCCATCTTGATCGCGGGAACGTCCGTGTTCAGTTGCATATCCACGACAACGCGATCATCACACGACACGGGAAACCCGCCGGCAAGTTTCGCACCACTGCTGGACAGATCAACAACGCCCGTTGGATATCGACGACCATCCGCCGCGAGCACACTCGCGCTGAGCGATCGCCCCACCGGCGCAAGCCGAACCGCTCGACGGCGATCGCTCTCCCGAAACGAACTCTCCACTGGTTCTAGCTGAAAAAGCATGCGACCACGCTCCTCTCTTTGGTGAGCAACCGCTCAGATAAACAAACTTCTTGACCGCGCCCCCCACAGCAACTGTTATCGGCAACGACCGCGCCGCTGTGGCCAGCGTGAGGCGCGCTCTCAGACGTGGCCACAGAAAGCACGCTCGACCAGACCGACGAACGCTTCGCGAACGCATGCACCGCCGCGGATACAACGCCCCCAGCTAAAGCGCCCCTCGATATTCGGACGTTAGAGCAAACACACCAGACAGTCCGATAGTCGCCTGCATCAAACGCCCAGCACGAGGCACTATGCGCATAATAGCCTAGCTTTAATCAACCAACGTCGAACTCAAGCACTACCTCGGAACCTACGAAGTAAAGAGGTAAATAGGCAACCACGCGCCGTAGGCAATCTCAACTACGAATGGCGATCTCGGACCGACGAACGAGCCAAGTACAGCACACACGAGACCTGCAAAAAGAGTATCGGAGCAACATCTGTGTCAGGAATTAGTTCAAAGGAACGCGCCGCAAAGACCATACGCGTTAGCGAAGAGCGCGTGACCGAGCTGCTAGACAGGCTCGATAAACAAAACAGCACCGCCGCAGGAAAGCGAAGCAACGAGAGATTCAGCTACCGCCGCGGTTCGGTCACAACATCCCTTCAGCAGCCCGGAGATTCCTCAGCCCTCGCGTGCCTCGTTCACACAAGATGCGTCGGACAAGACGGAATCGATTTCCTCCACGGAAGCTACGTGCATATCGGGTCCGCATGCTCGATTCAACTCGTCACACTGCACGGAAGCTGGGAGGACGTAACCGGAACCGTCCTCCGCTGCGAGTATGTCGAAGGCAGCATCCACGAAGTGAGTGTCAAGTTTAACCACCCAATCGACCCGTCCCTATTCGCCGCGGACGCCGCTCCGTGCAGAGTCCTTCTCGTCGATGATGACCCCGCGATCGCGCGATTGGCCTCATTCCACCTCGCTGAACTCAATGCGCACGCCGAGCACATCGAATCAAGCACCGAAGCCATCGAAAAAGCGCTCGAATCGCCGTACGACCTGATCCTCCTCGACATCGACATGCCAGAACTCGACGGAATGGAAGTCGTCGCCATCCTGCGCAGCAAAGGTTACTCCGGACTCATCGCCGCCTTCACCTCAGTCGCCAACGCCGAGGACCGAATCAAGTACCTCAAGGCAGGATTCGACCAGCAGGTTGACAAACCCGTCACAAGAGATGTCCTCGCCAAGCTCCTGGAAACCATACGCGAAGAACCCGTCCACAGCCTCTTTCACAACGACCCAGCGATGGCCAACCTCATCGACACCTTCGTGGCCGAGCTACCACCGACCATACGCGAACTCGAAGCCTCAGCCATGGAAAGGGACGGACCACGACTCGCGCACCTCGCACAGACGCTCATGGAAAGCGCCGGCGGGTATGGGTTCGACGTCATCACCGAAGCAGCCGCATCACTGCAACAAGCTTGCTTGCGCGGGGACTCCGTCGATAACCTTCAGCCACTCATCGACCGCGTTGTCCGCCTCTGCCGCCTGGCACGCGGGCGAAACTGCGAGACCGCGTCAGACGAATAACCCGCACCCGCCCCGCGAGAACGCCCCAAAACCTCCATCCTGCATCCGATCGAATCTCCGGGTTTGCCTCTTGACCCTACGGGGCCGATAATACGTCTGGACGAAACAGGGGAAGCGGCCCAAGACAAACCGCCCCCTGAAAGACCAATGTGGAGAGCCTTTGTATGTGCGGGATTATCGGATACGTGGGAAGTCGACCAGCTCTGCCAATCCTTGTGGAGGGATTGCGGCGACTGGAGTACCGAGGCTATGACTCCGCAGGCGTCGCACTCATCGACGACAACCTTTGCGTAACCAAAGCGGCTGGCCGCCTGAGTGTGCTTGAGCAAGTCCTCGACCTCAACGCCCCCCAGACCGCAGGCATTGGCCACACGCGCTGGGCGACCCACGGAGCACCGACAGACGTCAACGCCCACCCCCATACCGACTCGTCCGGAAAAATCGCCGTTATTCACAACGGAATCATCGAGAACGACCGCGCCCTGCGTACGTACCTCGAACGCGAGGGCGTCACGTTTAAAAGCGAAACCGATACCGAGGTGCTCGCACAACTGATCGGCATGCTCTACGACGGCGATCTCGAACAAGCGGTCCGCAAGGCACTTCGCGAGGTCTCCGGCACGTACGGCATTGGCGTCCTGTGTTCCGATGAACCCAACGTCATTGTCGCCGCCAGAAAAGGAAGCCCGCTGATCATCGGCGTAGGGAAAGGCGAACATCTCCTTGCCTCAGACGCTGCCGCCATTCTCGCGCACACGACTCAGGTCGTCTACGTTGGCGATGGCGAGATTGCTCGTATCACGCCCGACGAACTTCGCATGACCACGCTCGACGCGATCCCCGTCGCGAAAGACGTGGAGCAGATCGAGTGGTCCCTCGAAGAGATCGAACTCGCCGGATACGACCATTTCATGATCAAGGAAATTTTCGAGCAGCCCGAGGTGCTCGAAAACTGTTTGCGAGGTCGCCTCGATCTCAAGGAAAACGCGATACGACTCGGCGGACTCGTCGACTGCACCAGAGAACTCACGCGCGCGAAGAGAATTATCCTGACAGGATGTGGCACTGCATGGCACGCCGCCCTTGTAGGGGAATATCTCTTTGAAGAACTCGTGCGAATCCCGACCGAGGTCGAGTACGCCAGCGAATTTCGATATCGAAACCCCGTCATCGACGACGGAACCGTCGTTATCGCCGTCTCGCAAAGTGGCGAAACCGCCGATACCCACGCCGCCCTCGCCGAGGCGAAGCAGCGAGGTGCGCTCACGCTCGGCGCGGTCAACGTCGTTGGCTCCACCATCGCAAGAGAAACAGACGCTGGCGTCTACCTCCACGTCGGCCCGGAAATCGGAGTGGCGAGCACCAAGGCGTTCACCGGACAGGTTGCCGTCCTCGCCATGATCGCATGTTTCCTCGGCCGCCGAAAACACTTGTCACCCAGCGCTGCCGCCGACTTTATTGCTGCACTCTCGGCAGTCCCAAAGCAAATCAAGCAAATCCTCGACACCGCAGATGAAGCGAAAAAAGTCGCCCAACAATACACCGACCGAGAGAACTGGCTCTACCTGGGTCGCGGATACAACTACCCCGTCGCCCTCGAAGGCGCGCTCAAGCTAAAAGAAATCAGCTACATCCACGCAGAGGGCTTGCCCGCAGCCGAAATGAAGCATGGCCCCATCGCGCTTATCCATGAAGGAATGCCCGTCGTCGTCATCGCGACCGCCGGAAGTCAATACGACAAGATCATTAACAACATGATGCAGGTCAGAAGTCGAGGCGGAAGTGTCATTGCAATCGCAACCGAAGGCGACCGCGAAATCGCAAAACAGGCAGACCATGTCCTCTACGTCCCCAACACGCTCGAACCCCTGCAACCACTGCTAACCGTGATTCCGCTCCAGCTCATCGCCTACCACGCCGCCGTCATCCGTGGCTGTAACGTAGACAAGCCGCGAAATCTCGCCAAAAGCGTCACCGTCGAATAGACACAACACCGGAGCGCACCAACAGGCAAGACCGAACCTCGGCGCAGCAAGACACCACAATCACTCTGTGCCTCCGCGTCTCTGTGGTCAGACGTCTTCTTTGCGACAGGCCACGGGCAAGCGCAACGCCGCCATGCGACCTACATCGAACGATTGCACTACACCTCAAACGCAACGCCAACAAGAAACCCGCGAATACCAACCGTGCAGTGCGTGCAATGCGCTTTCACCCACGGATCAACGCCCTCCTCGGCACACGCGCGAATGTACACAGTCGACCTCGATTCAATCTTCTTCTTAAACCAAAAAGCGCAGCCACCCTCCGACGCGTTATGCATATAGACATTCGAGATTCTTGAGGGCCTTTTCGGATTGAGCATCACTTCCATCGGCGCGCCCTCCGTGTAACGCGTCGCGTCCCTCTTCCCGGAGTACGAATCGGGATCCGCCCCCACACACACGCGCGACAGAAACCGAGAGACCGCCAACCCGCCCGTTGATACTACGTCGCTACTATCCATCTCAACACTCTCTTCCTTCTGAATCCCGTATCGCACGCAACAATAAAGCCACCATTACGCTACACTTGGCTTGAGACCACTCTAGCGTAAGCAACAGTCCGCTTTGGCGGACTTGCTCCTCCGCCCCCCTTAACTAATGGGAGGATCGACGGGGGGTTGCCCACAACACTTGAGTGTTAAACGCTCTAGAAACCCCTGTCTCCGCTACCAACAGTCTGTTGAAAAAGTGTGGCACCGGTTTGTAACCGGTGCGACATCTCCCTGTTTCATGGTCTAGCACCGGTTACAAACCGGTGCCACATTGAAAAACTTCGTTTTTCCACAGGCTGCTAAGGCTTACGGCCCTCACTGGTGAATCCCCCGCCGCCGCTTGTGGGGCCACCCCCGCCCGACAGAACGGTCAGGTTACCTCCAACGTTCGTAAACGAGCCCGTCATGCTCATGCCCAAGACGTTAATCGAAACCATGACCACTAAGATCATCAGCGCAAGAATCACGGCGTACTCCGATGCCGTCGCACCGGAAGCTCCGCGACAAAACGATCGAACCCGCTCCCGAAGTCCAATACGCATCCGAAATGTCAAAGTCGTCCGAAGCATAACCAGCTTAACCCACCCGGCGCGGCGCGATTCTTTCATGCGCAACATTCGCCGACCCAATTTCGTCTCACTTTCCCCAACGCCTGATAATTCAGTCCGTTTCAGTGAGATTCCGCTACACAAAAATACCGCGACCGACGCTACATTCGACATGCCATTGCCAAAGAACAAACGATGCAATGCCAGGACACTACGCTGCAAACGCCTATCGAGCTTGCCATGTCCACCCGCACAAAACCCAGGGCACCAGTCAAACCTACGATGCAAACACTTCGGATCGATCCTGCCAGCGTCCCGTAACGATACCGTGAAACCAAGACGAGTTTCCGGACCCATTTCGACATCCCCGCCACGACCGACCGTATCGTACCGTTGGCCGGGACAAGTGTGCCACCGTTGGCGCACCCAGCGCCGCTCTCGAATGCAGCGGAAGATAGGCCAGAGATGTCGCGCATCATCGTGCGACTACAACTGCGAGGACCGCTCCACGATGAATGTTGAAAACGCAAACAGACCGCATACAAACAATCGCCGACGCAACTTCCTCGTAAATCCCGCGTTCCAGTGGAAGTACGCCATCATGGTCGGACTCGGCGTTTTCCTGACGACGTCCGTCCTTAGTTGCGTCCTCTACGCCACACTCTACGAAGAAGCGAGACAACATTTTGTCATGCCGGCAACCGCAAGCCTCGACGCCGGATTCATGATTCTGCTCTACTCGTTCCTGTTCTCCATCATGACCGCGGGAACGGTTGTCATCCTCAGCGTGTTCACCTCCCATCGTGTCTGTGGACCGCTGTTTGTCCTACAGGGCTATTTCAACCAGATCATCTCAGGAAAGATCCCAACGCCCAGACCACTCCGAAAGAAAGGCGAGTTCAAAGAAGTCTTCGCCTCGTTCGTTCACGCGACGCTGCGGCTGAAATCCGACCAGCGCGAGAAACTTGAGACCTACGAAAAACTGCTGGCGATCACTCAAGAAGCGAATCGACAAGACGAGCAAGCATGCAGCAGCGCACTCAGCGCCATTGCAGGTGAGCTAACGGACTTGCGCAACGAACTCGCCACCGCCATGGAAATCGAACGAACACCTGTTCCAAACGAAGGCGAAGCAAACCCGGCGCTCAACAAACTCAAAGAACCAGCCCACGCAGGCGTGTAGCAACCAACCGACCAACATCGCTGGCGACGCCGACGCCCGGCAAACGCAAGAAAGCCGCAGGCGCGGTGTGCAGAGGTCATCGACGCGAGTACAAGGATTGGACCACAAAGCACCAGCGACGGGTGCCACTGGCAGCTTGCTCATCCGTCCCCCCCTTTGCCAAGGAGGGATCGAGGGGGGTTGTTTGTATCACTTGAGTGTGAAGCGCTCTACACTCTGAAACAGAAGATGTCGCGCCGGTTACAAACCGGTGCCATATTCGTTCAACACCCTGCTACTCCGCTTCGATCGACGAGAACGTCACCGCGAGCACATGCTCATTCCCAGACGCGATCTTCGCAATCGCATCCTGCGGTAGCGGCGCATCAAGCTTAATCTGCGCACACGCCTACTCCGTTCCTTCGCAGATCACGTTCTCCATCTCTTCAACGTTCACCCCGGCATGACTGATCACATGAAGCGTATGCGCCAAGACGCCAGGCCTGTTCCGATGACGAACCACCAGCACACACCGGGCAACCGACTTCTCGCAAAGATTCACACAATTCGCCACACGACCCGTCCGAGCATACTCCTCAACGATCCGCACCGTCTCATTCGCGATTGCCTCCTGCGACTGATCTGTCGAAGCGCCAATATGATGCGTCCCATACACCACACCACCACCCTCGACGATCGATGAATGAAACGCCGCCTCGCCGCTGCCCGGCTCATCAGGAAAAACATCTAGCCCAACTCGCAAACCCTGTTCCTTCACAGCGCTCGCCAGCGCCGCGTAATCCAAAACATCCGCCCGGGCAGTGTTCACGACATAACTACCCCGCTTCAACTTCCCAAGAACCGAAGCGTCAATCAGATTTTTCGTCTCCGCGCACGCCGCAAGGTGAATACTCAACACGTCGCACTTCGACGCAACCTCGGCAGGACTCTCGCACCGAAGCACTCCAAGCTCCTCTGCCACCGCGTTTGTCAGTGACCGACTCCACGCAACCACGCACATCTCAAACGCCTGCGCACGCCGGACAACCGCCCGACCAATCTGACCAAGCCCAACAACACCAAGCGTCCGCCCCTTAATCCCGCGAGCCTTTCCGTACTCCTTTTTCCGCCACTTCCCCGCACGAAGATCAACCGTGTTATCAACAATCCGCCGATCCAGCGCAAGCATCAACCCAAACGTAAGCTCCGCGACTGCCACCGAATTTTTCCCCGGACAATTCGCAACCATAACCGCCCGCCGAGACGCTGCGGCTACATCAATCGTATTGTACCCCGCCCCCGCTCGCACCACGACGCTCAGTTGCGAACTCGCCTCCAGCGCCGCCTCCGAAACTTTCGTGCTGCGAACCACGAGCACTTGCGGATCATGCTTCCCAATCGCATCCCGAAGCGCATCCTCCGAAAGCTCCGGGTCATGCAAAACCTCGCACCCAGCTTCAACAAGCCGCGCAACACCACTCTTCTCAAACTTATCCGCAATCAGAACCTTCATCATTTCACCTCCGCCATGTTTCGCCGATCGAGTTCCAGCATCAGCCGCCCCCATCAGAGCAGCGACCATTAGGGAGCTACCATCAACCCAAACGCAGGGTGCCATGGCCAAGCGCAGCGCCGCCATGCGATCCAACAAAAACCCGAGCCGCGCGGCTTTAGCCCGCGCGGACGTTCGCCCTCAAGGGTGCCACCGATTCAGTCAAACCAATCATGCAACTATCGTGCCGCGAGACGACCCATCCGTCAACGAAAACAATCGACAACCTACATTCCACGTTCCCACGCCACGAACCCGCATGTACAATTCAAGATGAAACAACCAAACCCCAGAAAGGACGATCCACCCAATGTCAGACCGCATCTCGCACACCTACGTCCACAAGATCAATGCCCCACCCGCGGACATCTTCCCTATGCTCTGCCCCGTGCGCGAAAAAGAATACGTCCCGGGATGGGACGCGACAATCATCCATTCCGACACAGGTCTCGCCGAAAGGGGCTGCGTCTTTCAGACCCCGAACGAAAACGGTCAACCATCGACCTGGATCATCACGCAGCACAACGAACCCGCCGGGAAAATCCAGTTCGCCATCGTCACCCCCGACTCCCACGCAAGCACCCTCGACATCACGCTCGCACCCGACGGCGATACCAACTCAACCCTGACCTTCACCTACGCCCACGTCGCCCTGACAGACCGTGGCCAAGCGTTCATCGAGTCCTTCACCGCCGACCTTTTCCGCACAAAGATGGCCACCTTCGAATCCGCCCTCAACAACCATCTGCAAGCGTAGCAACCACAAATCAGATCGGCGAGCGCAAGCGACCCGTGCCTTACGAATTGCACAATCGACGGGAAAAATGCACCTACGACAAGCGAAGAAAAACGCGACTCTTCGTCCCCCTTGTACTCAAGGGGGATTCAGGGGGGGTCTATGCGGCAACAATCCGCTCGCCCAACACCGGGTGCCATGGTCCACGCTTGCGTGGCCATGTCTTCTACGACGGCGTCATTTCCCTCCCCATGCCCACGCAAGCGTGGGCATCCCACCCGCCCAGAGATTGGAGATGATTTGTTGAGATTGGTTGTCGTCAACCATTACCGTTCGCTTCTTGCCGTTTCACTTGGTCAAGTGTTTTTCCATCACGACGTTTCCAATCCAACCATCCGTTAGAGCTTTTGCCCAAGACAGTCATCGAAGCTCCGCTTGGCGTCTTGAAGAGGTAGTCAGCTTTGAAGACAAACCAACCACCCTGTTTCTCGATAATGTTATTCTGCAAGTAACTCTTCAGCCACCTGCAACGAATCAGTCTGGTAGCGGCGGTAATTTGCCTGTGTTGAGGTATGTTTTGAGTGCGTTGGCGATGGTTTCGGTTGGGTTCAGTCCTCGTAGGCGAAGCGTGCGGTAGAC
>JAJRUK010000370.1 GCA_024277835.1 Planctomycetota bacterium
CATCGCAACCGCCGCCAACATCCCTGCTTTTTTCGTCGTTGTCATTGTGTTTTCCTCAAGAAGCTCACCCAATACGCCATGTTCCGAACCACCCGTCAATCGACCGCGCAGCGACCTCACGCCAACGCGCCGCGACGTCACCCCTACGACTCTCTGATTCGTCGAAAGTTAGCGGAAATTTTGGCAGCGCGGTCCGCGGAACATATTTTTTTACGACCCCAGCCTCCGACGAAGCAGAATCAGGAAAATAGGCACGCCAACAATCGCGGTTACAACGCCAATCGGCAGCGTTGCGCTGCCCAGATGACGCCCCATCACCTCGCCAGCCACCCGCATCGACACCTGAGACGCCCAGTCGCACAAAATCAAAAACGCCCCGCCGATGATCGCTGAGGCTGGTAATAGCACGCGACAATCGTTCCCCACAAGCAACCCCGCGATGTGCGGAACAACAAGCCCCACAAACCCGATCGGACCGCATTGGGCGACGATCGCAGCCGTGGCTAAGCTGCACACGCCGACGCAGACTAGCTGCAACCACAGGACATTGACCCCGCGAGAGGTCGCCAGTTCATCGCCGAGTCGATACTGATTCAACGATCGCGAAACGAGCATCAAGACGATCCACGCGGGCACAATCATCGGAAAAAGCATCGCCCCTTCAACCGAACGCAACGGGTCCAGCGAGCCCATCATCCAACGAACAATCACAAACGTAACTCGCTCGTTGGAAATCGCCGTCACAAAAACCATCATCGCGGAACAAAACAGTCCCAGCGTCACCCCCGCAAGAAGAAGTTCGTTCGACGTCAGTCGTCGCGACCCGCGAGCGATAAATAAAACCAAGAGCACAACACCCACTGCCCCGCCAAACGAAGCGATCGACATCATCGATACGCCCGCAACAACGCCCATCCACCCAACCCGCAGCGCGATCAACGCCCCAAGCGAACCGCCGCTAGCGATCCCAAGCGTATAGGGCGTCGCAAGCGGGTTGCGAAACAAGACCTGAAACGTCGCCCCGCATAGCGCGAGCGTGATCCCGACCTGAAGCGCAAGCAAAGACCGCGCGAACCGCTGCGAAAACCCGATCGTCCTGGCGAGTACAACAAAACCATCACGCTCATCGCCTGAGATGACCCCATCCCCATCCAAATCGGCGAGCGCAGACCCGGCGAGCTGCTCTGTTGAAATCGTAAGTCCCAACTGTGCTCGCCACGCATCCCACCAACCAACCGACGAAGACTCCGTCCCGACACCCGGACTTGCAATCAAAAGCAAAACCAAGAACGCCAGCGCACCCCCGAGGCGAACGGCATACCGTTTCATGCCAACTTGGTTCGCTGCGGAAGCGGTCACGAAGTTCCCCCGTCCGCGTCGCGCTTTGACACGGGAAAAACCCATCGTTGTTCCGTATCCCCGACGCGCGCCTCGGCGAGCTTCACTCCGTAGACCGGTTCCAACCGCTCCGGCGAAAGCACCTCCGCCGGTGCTCCACTCGCAACAACCTTGCCCTCATGCAGCAAGAGAACGTGCGTGCAGTAATTCGCGGCGAGGTTGACATCATGTGTCACAACGACCACGGCCCGGTCATCACGACTCGCCGTTTCCTTCAAAATCGAAAAAATCGAAATCTGGTGCTGCAAGTCTAAAGACGCAGTCGGTTCGTCGAGTAGCAACAAGCCCGGCTCCTGCGCAAGGGCAGCTGCGAGATGCACACGCTGCGCTTCGCCGCCCGACAGCGTTGCCACCAACCGATCTGCAAAACAGAGCGTCTCGGTCCGCGTCATCGCCCGCTCCGCAATCGCAACATCGCCCGCCGATTCAAACAACCCCAACGAACGATGCGGAAACCGCCCCATCAACACCAACTCGCGAGCGTTGAAATCGTGACTCTGCGACGTCGCCTGTGGCATGAACGCAACCCTCTTTGCACGACCTCGAACCCCGACGCGCGAAAGCTTAACCCCATCAAGCGAGATTCGACCCGAACGCGGCTTATGCAGACCCGCCATCAACCGAAGCAGCGTACTCTTCCCCGCGCCGTTGGGACCAACGATCGCCCAGCACTCGCCCGGACAAACCGAAAGCGAAACAGGCCCCAGGAAGTCCGGTCGCGACTTGAAACCGAATCGTACGTCATCGAGTTGGAGCATTGGAGATTATTCTAGACTAACGGTGAAACGTTTCTCAGCGAGAACCGAGCCGCGCCCGTAAGGAAGCGACTTCTTGCAATGCCCACGCACTTGCAACGCGGACTATTCGACCATCGCTCCCTCACGGTCGCGGCTCTGTTAGAACGCCGATCTAACCGCCGTCGATCGTATCGGGATGCAGAATCTTCGCCACCTTCTCGATGACATTCACGATTCGCGGCGAGGGGATCAGCGAATGATCGTCGGTCACGAAGTAAATGCGCTTCGCAGAAACCGCTGGCAGGGGTCCAAGGTCACGCCACTGCTGACGCATTGTCTTCGCAAGCTCAGGCGTCATCTCAACCTCAGGCAATAACTCAATAATCACCGCAGGCCTCGATGCGATGATCGACTCGCCCGTCACTTGCGGATAGGTCATCTCTACATCGCCGAAGACGTTCACCCCGCCAGCGATCTCGATCATCTCATGCAAGAATGTGCCCCGCCCCACCGTCAAGATATTCGCAAGGCGCTGTGGCTGACGCATGACGGTGAGGAACACGCGAGGCTTACCGCGACCGGCGACGCGTTTGCGAATCGCCGACAGCTTCCCGCGAAAATCCGCAACGATTTCCAGCGCCGCCTCGTCTCGCCCGAGCATCGCCCCTAGTTCGCGAACGGTTTTCTCGATCCCCGCCAGCGAATCTGCCTCGTCATGATAGACGCGCACGCCGAGCTTTTCGCACAGCGTCTCGATCGAATCGCTTCGCCCCCGCATCACGAGAAGGTCAGGCCGCAGCGCCGCCATTTTTTCCAGATCAGGATCAAACAACCCGCCAACGCGAGGCTTCGTACCAAGCTCCGGGGGATACAAACAAAACTTGCTCACTCCAACGATCGCGTCGCACGCACCGAGTGCGCAAATGATCTCCGCGGAGTTGGGGCCAATTGCGATGATGCGGACAGGAATCTTCTCATGGGGTTCCGCGTGCTCTCCTGCGCCACCGCATGCATGAACGCGAGCCGACCAAGCACCCGCAAACGCAAAGAAACAAACGGTCGCCAATAACAATCGTAGGGCAGGCACCGCCCGCCTAGTCTTCATCATCTTGTCGATGGTATGGAATGAACCGCGCCGTGCAACCTGCACGGAAGATATCAAATTGTATTCCCACACTCAGGACATGTACCCGACGTGTTCCCGGTTAGATTGTATCCGCAGTTCTCACAAGACCCGAGTGGAACGGGCTGGCTGCGCTTCCGCAACGCCCAAGCGAGAAGTACCAACGCCACCAGCGGAAGCCATAGCGGAATCACGAAACACGAGGCTAAGATATCTGTGGCAGGGTCATACTGAAAATGCCAGTTCGGAGGCCACGCCTGACACTGAAACCACCAGTCCGAAGGCCTTGGCTGAATGTAATGTATAAGATCTACTCTAAGTGGACCCTGTGCTCGTGGGTGGCGGCCGAAAGCGATCCCGCCCCACTTGATGAAGCCCCAGTGGTGTCCGCAGGTCCAGATGAGACACCACCAGAGGCTCGCGACGAAAACCGCCAGTAGTACGCACATCGTCGCGATGACCGCTCGAAAGGACAGAAGAGTCCGACGTCGGCGCGTTAGCGGGGTCCTAGATCCTTCCAACTCCCTCGCCTCTCTTCAGTTAAACCAAACACACATCCTGAACGCTACGACCGGTCAGACTCGAAATCGAAATGACCGATTGCGGCGTTTTCGGATCGCCGGGCGTCCAAACCATCAACCGATCGCGTATTTCATTCGTCGCCACGATCAGGTCATCCGCGACCTCAACACGCCGCAGCGTCTGCCCGCCGGCTTCATAATGACAGGTGAAACTGTCGCCTAGCACCCGCGCGTGAACCCGCGACGACGTATCCGTATACACAAGCCGCCGAACACCCCCCGTATCGCTAAGCCAAATTGACTCAACCGCCCGGGTCAAACCGCGATGCAAACGCTCCGGCGATCCGCCGGCGCCAAGTGGCCAAGTTAGCAGATCGCCCGACGCGTTCCCTGCAAAAAGCGCCGCCCCGTTCACGTGAATGGCCGTGACTGTCGATTCACTCCCGCGATACTCGCTTGAAAACTCGTCCGCGCCGCCCTCAAGTGAAAAACACAAGACACGATCGTCAATAGAAAAGTAGACGTCACCGTCGTGAACAATCGCGCAGCGAACCGCCTTCGCATCTTGCGTCAACTCAACAAACCGGCGCATCCCCGCGGTCGGATCGGACACCGTCCATTCGTAAAGCCCAAGCTCCGAGTGCGCCGCAAACACGCGATCGCCAGAAACCGCCACCGAGTTAAACCCGCCCCGCACATTCGCGGCATCATCAACCAACAGCGTCAGGTCAGGCTGATCCGCGTCCAGCGGTAATCGATACACCCCCGTCGCAGCCCCCAACCACAACACGCTATCACCGGACGCATCGCATCGCGCATGAATCGATCGAACCGCACCCGCGTCACCCGCAACCGTTAACCGCCGTGCGGCCTGCCCCGTATCACTCGCGTCAAAAAACAGCACCTCATCCCCGGATGCCACCACGATCCACTTCGTCGAAACTTCTCGCGCATCGCATGCAAAAAGCGATTCATAAAGCTCTCCCCGCTGCTGCTGCGAGAAGGTTTGCAAGAGTTGCGGGAGGTCAGCGTCCGGCGAGTCAGCGGCGAGCTTCTTTAGACGATCCATATCACCCGCCAACCGATCCAGCTTCTCCGAGCGAGCGCGGGCGAGCGCTTCATCTATTTTTCGTGATGCTTCGTGCTCGACCGCGCGCGTGGCAGCCAGCTCGCGTACGCGGACCGCATCCGCAAACCCCTTGGAAGCAAAACGAACCGCCGGCTTACCATGAATCGACAGCCCCGCCGTAAAACAAGGCCCCTTCATCGCCTCAGTGATCGCGCCGACCGCGTCATCATCCCCACCCGCTCCAGCGATCACG
>JAJRUK010000371.1 GCA_024277835.1 Planctomycetota bacterium
CAGCAGGTTTCAAGCCTCACCGGCGAGGTCGGCGCTTCTGAACAACAACAGCCCACCGATATTGACCAGCCCGTCTTTCTTGGCGCTGATGGTCGCGCCATCTACGAGGCTAAACATCTCGCGAACGATCTCAGAGACGGTGCGATCCTGATAACCCTCCTCGCGGAGCTTGATGAAGTAAGCGTTTTCGGCGAATCGGCAGGCGTCGAGGAAGAATGGTTTCTTGTACTTATCGCACACGGCTCGCACCGCGCGAATGTTTTCCATGCTGACGGGCTGACCGCCACCGCTGTTGTTGGTGACGGTGAGCATCACAAGCGGGATACGATCCGGACCAACCCGTTCAAAAAGTTGCTCCAACCTTTCGATCGACATGTTCCCCTTTAAGGGATGTTGCGACTTCGGATCGCGACCTTCATCGATGACGAGGTCAACCGCTTCGCCGCCGGAGTGCTCGACGTTGGCTCGCGTGGTATCGAAGTGGTTGTTATTCGGAACGACCATCCCATCGCGAACAAGCACCTCGAACAAGATTCGCTCGCTCGCCCGACCCTGATGCGTCGGAAGGACATGCTCGAACCCGGTCAATTCGTGAACCCGATCGTAGAAACGAAAAAAGCTCGTCGCCCCCGCGTACGACTCGTCCCCGCGCATCACACCCGCCCACTGCTCGCTGCTCATCGCGCCGGTCCCGCTGTCGGTCAACAGGTCGATCAGCACGTCCTCTGCACGAAGCGAGAAAACGTTCAGCCCCGCCGCCAGGAGCGCGTCTTCTCGCTGCTGTCGGGTCGTTAGCTTGATGGGTTCCACAACCTTGATGCGGAACGGTTCGATGATCGTCTTCATAATGGATACCTGGTTCTTGGTTAAGCCCGTTTCGACCCATCGCCACCAGCCCAGCAGCAACGAGTATACACCCTCCCCGCCCGGTCCCCGGCACGCTGCGTGCCAATTCGCGGACACCGCGAGTGACGAAACCCCTTCCAGCCCTAGTGGTTCGACACATGTAATGCTGAGGGCACCTCGGGCGGGTTGCCAACCTGTGTCTTTCGACGCCCCAACATTGGATTAGTAAGCAATCTACCCATTACACTCATCCGCATCTGTTCGAGCAACAATGCGCTAGCCCCGAAGGGGCGATACGCATTCAACAGCCCCCGGCGCGAGCCGGGGGGAAACATTCGAACGCCACGGGACAAAGCCCCAAACGGGGCGACACTTTTCTTCAACCACAATCGGCTACTAAATGGTCCCGCCCCATCCGGGGCTACGCAACCTGAGCCGAACCATTTCCCACGGCTCGCGCCGTGGGCTTTCAAAACCGCTCCGCCCCTCCGGGGCTACTGGTGCGCCACGGATTCGTCTTCGGACCACACATGCAATCAGCCTGTCGATGTCTTTCGACACCCCACATTGGCAAACAAATCACCAGAAACACCCAATCCGCACCTTATCGAGTGGCGATACACTATCCGGTCGCGCCAACCTCTGCTGTTGACAATAGGGGGTAATTGCGGTGGACTCTCCGCGCGGCGACGGGATCGAACCCGGCGGAACTGACCGCAAGGAACCTTTTGAACGAACGGAAGTTATGGCGCTACCTGTTGTTGCGATCGTCGGCCGACCCAACGTCGGCAAGTCCAGCCTGTTCAACTCCCTGATCGGGCGGCGGACGAGCATTACCGAACCCACAGAGGGGGTTACGCGCGACCGGGTCACCGCGATTGCCGAATTCGACGATCAGTACTTCGAGCTTGTCGATACTGGCGGGCATGGCGTGGTCGATCGTGACAACCTGAGCGAGCATGTCGAGGGGCAAATTCTCTACGCGATCAACCAGGCTCATCTGATCCTGTTCGTCGTCGATGGGCGAGAAGGACTAAGCCCCCTCGATCGCAAAACGGCGGAGCTACTTCGCAAACACTCCGACATCGTCCAGATCATCGCCAACAAGGTCGATGAGCCGCACATGGCAGCCGATACCGGCGAGTTTATCAGGCTCGGGTACGGTGCGCCGATGACAGTCAGCGCCGTTCATGGCCACGGTCGCGAAGAAGTGCGCGAATTCATCGCCGAAAAGGTTCGGGGGATCGCCGAGGAAGCTCCAACCCAACCGGTCATGAAAATCGCGATCGTCGGCAAGCGAAACGCGGGTAAGAGCACCTTTGTCAACGCGATCGCAGGTGAACCTCGCGTGATTGTCAGCGAAATCCCAGGAACCACGCGCGACAGCATCGACGTCCGCTTTGAAAAGGATGGGCGAACGCTGCTCGCGATCGACACAGCCGGCGTCCGCAAGAAGAACAAGCTGGCGGATGATATCGAGTATTACGCTTACATGCGGGCGATGGATTCGATCAGTCGGGCGGACGTTGTGCTCTTCCTGATCGACTCGACCATCCCGGTGGGGCAGGTGGATAAGCGACTCGCTGGATTGATCGTCGAATTGCACAAACCCTGCGTGCTCGTGGTCAATAAGTGGGATATTGCCAAAGACCGCGCGGGCACGGAAGAGTACGGGGACTACCTCACAAAAATATTGCCTCAGCTCGACTACGCACCGGTCTCGTTTACTTCAGCGGAGACGGGTCGCAACATCGGATCGACGCTTGACCTAGTGACATCGCTGTACAAACAGGCGGAGACACGGGTCGGCACGGGCAAGCTCAACGCCGCCCTGGAAGAAGCCCTCTCACAAAACACACCCCCGACCAAACGCGGGAAAAAGCGTCCCAAATTCTTCTACGCGACGCAAATCGCGACGAAACCGCCGACGGTCGTCGTGTTCGTCAACGCAGCCTCCCTTGTGACGGACGGGTATCGGCGGTTCCTGATGAACCGCTTTCGCGAGGCGCTCCCGTTCGAGGAAATCCCGATTCGCCTGATTTTTCGCGGTCGGCGGGCGAGTACGCGGACACCCGCAGGTGAGCATGCTATAATGGAAAGCGATGAGGACAGTCAAGAAGAATCGTAGCGGGCGAGACCCCGCTCTTTAGAACATCCGGGAGGCGCTAATCCTATGAGTATCGAACTGCACTGCCCAAAGTGTTCCAACCTGATCAAAGCCCCGGACAACGCCGGCGGCAAGCACGGAAAGTGCCCCTATTGTCAGAACAAGGTGTACATCCCCACGCCCTCGAGCGAAGTGGATGAGATTCCACTCGCCCCGATTGATGAGGATGCGGAGCGCACCGCAGAGAAATTGCGCGAGGAATCCGCACGATACGCTGCCACCGTCAGTCACGCGGGCGAAGTGCCCCCGGAGGGCGCTGATACCGGCGGGTTCGGCGGGGATAGCGCGGTCGTACTTCCGATGGACGCGGGCGAGGTCATCGACGTCCCTGAAAACGTCGCGCAGTTCATCTACGCGATGCGCGACTCGAAACTTGAGGTAGCTGACGAGGTCGTCGCGAGACTCAAGCGAAACGCAAACAAAGCGGGCGACTACATCGACGGCATCATGGTCGACGCAACCCCACCAGACTTCGAGGGCTTGCCAACACCGCTTGTCCACGGGTTCCTCAAAACGCTCAAGGGGCGGTTGAAGTAGGTCGTCGAGCGAGCAGGTCACGGTGGCTTCATGGACGGATTGAAGGATTCTCGACTGACGATCTGGTTCATGGGATACTTGGTACCGTTGACGTTGCTCGTGTTCGGTGTCTTGAACATAACCGAACACACGGCGTACCTCCCGGTCGATCGGCGCACCGTTGGCGATTCATTGTGGGGACTTGCGAAAGTCTATACTGATCCCTGGCGAGTTTACGGTGAGGCTAGCTTTAACATCGGCATGGCGATCGGGCTGCACGGTTGGTTCAGACTCGCCAACGAAGCCGACCTCGAACACTTAGCCCACCCGCTCGTGGCCGTTGGCATCGTGCTTGTCCTAGGTGGTTTCCTCGCGTTTGCGGCGGCCTTCTTCTAGTCGGCCACGCTGGCAACCCTCCTCGATCCCCACTTAGTAATCGGGGACGGACGAAAGAGCACGCGACCGTTAACCGCTACTGGCTCTGGCGTTCCCAACACGCAACGAACTGATCGAGGCTAACTTGCGTTAGTCTCGGTTGGCCGGATTCTTCATTCTCGCACGTTTCGACGCACCGTCGTAGCACGACTTTTTCAAGGCTACCTAGGCGAGTCGTATTACGTTTCGCACCTTCAGCCCGCTCTTGCGTCAGGGCGCATCGCGGATGAAACCGACACCCTGGGGGCATGTTTGCTGGATTGGGAACTTGGCCGGGGACGACGTGCAGACGATCCGTTTTCTCACTGGCACTCGTCGAGCATCGCAAGAGACCTTGCGTGTACGGGTGCAACGGATTTTCAAACAGCTCCGCGACCGGTGCGTGCTCAACGATTCGCCCGGCGTACATCACATAAACATAGTCCGCATGACCCGCCACAACACAAAGGTCGTGCGTAATCAACAGAACGCTCATGCCCGTTTCTTGTTGCAGCGAAGCGAGCAGGTCGAGAATCTGCCGCTGCACGGTGACGTCGAGCGCGGTCGTTGGCTCATCCGCGATGAGCAAATCGGGCTGACACGCGAGCGCCATGGCGATCATCACGCGCTGCCGCATCCCGCCGGACATTTCATGCGGATAGGCGCGAACGCGACGCACCGGATCAGCAATACCGACTTTGCGAAGAAGCTCCGTCGCCTCCGACCACGCCTTTTTCCCCCTGAGTCCGCGATGAAGCTCAAGCACTTCGACAATTTGCTCGCCGACGGACAGCACCGGGTTAAGCGAAGTCATCGGCTCTTGAAAAACCATCGCAATCCGATTCCCCCGCACGCGCCGCATCTCATCTTCAGAAAGTTTCAACAAATCAACGCCCGACCAAGCTTCAGATCGCGCCGCGCTACCCCCTTCCCCCAACCGCCTCCCCGACCTCGCCAACCGCTCTCCCGAGCCGCAGGCTTTAGCCTGTGCGGACGCCCAATCGCCAAGGATGATTCGCCCCCCAACAACCTTCCCCGGCGGCGACGGAATCAACCGCAAAATCGACAAAGCAGTTACACTCTTCCCGCACCCACTCTCTCCGACGAGCGCAACTGTCTTACCGTGCGGGATGGAGAGGGAGACGTTATCCACGACGCGAATCGAATGAGTCGCATGATCGAATGCAATCGACAGGCCTCTTACGTCAAGCAACATATGAGCAGATTGGGCATGTTTCGGCACCGCTTTCGATACAGCAGGATCGACCATCATCTTCAGTCTCGCCTTTCGACAAGAACGCGCAGAAGACGAGTCTGAGTATGTGATAGAACGATGCGCCCGCCGTCCGCGACGCGAAGAATCATCCGAGCGTAAAACCCAAGAAACATATCCCACGCTGTGCAAGGCTTAAAGAGAGTCTCGATCAGCGGCCATCCCACGGATGCGGGATCGCCATGTGCCCACGCACTACCAGCCTTGTACCAGAAGCGATATTCACCGTCCCACTCTAGCTTACTTGCCAACTGATCTACCGGCATGCCGTACCAATTCGGCCAGTCCCTCTTCTTCCCTTTCTTCGTTGTACTCTGAAAGTTCTCACGGACAGCTTCGTATTGTTGCCTTAGCTGCGCCTCAAGCGTAGCGCGACGAGGCGACTCAGCCATTCGTGTACTCAACATACCGGATGGGGTTTCCACGATACTACGGTAGGTCTTGTATACGGTGACCGGCGTGTAATCCAAGTACTGTTGCCCCAACTTCTCCGGATCGGTCCAGAGATACTCAAACTGCAACGCGACCTCGAACATGGATCGGACGAGTAAGGGCGCAGCACTCGCACGGTGAAGCTTGCGCAGACCCATCATGGCAGCGAGGAGTTCTCCGGCTCGATTAAGCAATCGACGCGAGGCCTCTTTCGCAGGCTGCGGCACGTCCATTGTGTTCCACTGAGAAAGAACGTGCCGTTCTATTTCGAGGAGCAAATCGAACACCGCGCGCTCAGTCTCTGGGAGCCACGCCGGACGAATCGCCGTTTCCTTCGTCGTCGCATCGAAGTCAATCTGTAAAACGTCAAAGACGCCGAGGCGGCCTAGCAAATTCGGGACGGTCTCACTATCTGCAATCGCAAAGGGGACTTCAAGCTCGATTGTTTCGGCGAAACGCGTCCTGAGAGTATGCACGAATGCAACGGTCCGACTCCCGCCAACACTCGCCAATTCCACCCGACGACCACTCTGCAAATCAAGCCCAAGCAACTCTGCCACAGACCTGCGCAGCAGCGAAACAGTCGCCCCGGAATCCACCTGAAGCGAAAAGGACTGGAACCGCCCACTGGCGACTTGGAGTTGAATATGTGCGTAAGGAACGCTGACTTCGCCGAAATGTTTCGTCGGAACGCGACGCCATTTATGGAAGGACATAGATGACGTCAGCCTCGCGGTCTACCGCCTCCAGAATGAAGTCGGCATCCCCAACTTTCTCGCGAGCCTTGAAAGAAGCCTCTGGAGCGGTGTCGCCAATGCCAACAACGCGACCATCGCAGACTGCAATCCACTTGCCACCGAAATCCTGCGCTAAGGTCGGACCCTGCTCAATCAGCCACCCAAAGTCGGTCGTATTCATCGCACTTGCTCCTATGTACAGTATAGCACATCGTAGGGGTATTAGCCAACTATGAACAGGGATTCTCAGCACCCTACTCCATCACAACCTTGCACTCGGGCAGAGCATCGAGAAAGCGTTTCCCGTAGCGTTTTGTGCGTACGCGCGGGTCGAGGATGACGATGATGCCCTTGTCTTTCTTTGTGCGAATGAGTCGGCCCGCTCCTTGCTTGAATTTCAAGACCGCTTCGGGTAGTTGGTATTCCATGAAGGGGTTTCGACCCTCGGCTCGCATTTTTTCGATGCGCGCCTCGACGACCGGATGATTGGGAACCGCAAAGGGCAACTTCACGATAATCACGTTCGACAAAGCGTCGCCGGGAACATCGACCCCCGCCCAGAACGTGTCCGTACCAAAAAGAACGCTCCGCGGCGTCGTGCGAAACTTTTCCAG
>JAJRUK010000372.1 GCA_024277835.1 Planctomycetota bacterium
CCTCGCTGATGGCGACGTGGAGCATGGGGCGGTGTTGGTTGTTGCATTCGAATCGAATGACGGAGTAGTCGCCCTCCTGTGCGAAGGCTTGCTGCGCCTGAATCAACTGCGTGGAGATCCCTGCCCGGCGAAAGTCGGGGATGACGCCGCACATCCAGCAGAAAAACGTCGAGGGCATCAACTCAAACCCGATGATAAACCCGACGTGGCGATCGTCGAGCATCGCGACCATTGTGGTGACTTTGTGGCGACCCTGAAAACGCCGCTCGAAGAACTCGGCGTCCTGTGCGGGGGAAAAGACTTGGTTGTAAAGCTCCGCGACCAAGGAAAGTTCACCCGGCCCGATGGGGACTATTTTTGCCGTCGCCATAATTGATTCACTCCGGCAGTACGCTTGTCTGCCCGCCACATTATATATCGAGCAGCGTAGCTAGGGAATGAGCTGCGGGGAAGAATCCGCCGCGAGCGATCTACATCGGCGTTTTTATCCCGCACGCCCGTGTAACACACCACGCTTTCTTCGCTTCGTAGAATTGAAACAACCCGCCGAAGACAAGAAGTGCAACGATTGTCCACCGCCACCCGGGAGATGCAGGCCACTCGAAAAACCAGCACGCGACACCTGCGCCGAGCGTTATCGCGCCTGTGATCGCCCGAGCAATCCGCCCTCGCATGTCAATGTTTGACTTCATCGTTCGCCTTTTCCTCTGACTCCAGCGTCCGCCCGCATTCGGGGCATCGTTCGCTCGTAAGGCCTGTTAGATTGTACCCGCAATCGTAGCAGTGCCCTCTGCCGCGTTCGTTCAAGATAACACGCTGGAGCTTCATCAGCGTTACATATCCGATTAGCATCACTGCGAGGATCAGCACTGCAGTTGCTGAATCGTTCGTTGGAAACATGACCCATGTGAAAAAAAAGAACGTGCCAAGTACAAGGCCGAGCGTAATTTCGCGGCTCCAACTCAGTCGTAGCACCGCGTTGCAATGGACACATCGCCATGCTCGCCCTTTGATTCCCGGCACCCTCCGTCTCAATATTCGATCCGTCCAAGGGACGGGCGTACTACATTGTGGACAGGTGACAGCCACACGAACAGGATAGGCAAATCGCAGTATTTGAAAAGCTAAAAGTAAGTGCGTCATGTACAACGTGTAAGATGTAAGGTGTGTATGGCACTTTGGGCGGCACTATCGCCGCAGGAAGTTTCAGCCTGAAAGGCTGATCTACAGTAGCCGTGGGCAAGTTCCGCCACAGGCGGGACGCGGGGCGCTCGAACAGCCAGCACGCGACCCGAGCGTCATCGCCCCGGTAATCGCCCGAGCTATTCGCACACGCTTGTCAATGTTTGGTTTCATCAATCGCCTTTTCTTCAGGTAGCAGCGTTCGCCCACATTCCGGACATTGCTCGCTCGTGAGGCCCGTAAGATTGTAGCCGCAATCTCGGCAATGACCGGGGCCATACTCTAAGATAGTGACTCCCTCCAGTTCTGTGATTAGGAGCGTGAGTCCAACGATCGCGGCCAGTACCATGAAAGCGAACGAGAGCGGCGATGCGACCAGTCGCTTTGCAAACGAAAAGACAAAAAGCAATGTGGCGTAGCCTGCTCCAAAAACTACGAATCTCCGCCCGATCTTGAATTTTAGGAAAGCGTCGCAGTTCGCGCAATGCCACTTCGCCCATGCATGCGCCCCAAAAAGTCGACGCTTCCACGGGATCGGCGTTTTGCATTGTGGACAGGTAACAGCCACACAGGCAGGATACCCGGAAAGCTTGTCAGCGAAAGGTAAGGGTCAGTTTGCGTTAGACCCGCTGTCGGACTAGCCTCGGGCTATGATACACCGAATCGTTTATGGTTGTCGATCGATTTACACGGGCTTGCTCGCGGCATTGCTTATGCTTGGCGGTTGCCAGACCGCAAGCCCCGGTCGATCCGCGCCGACGCAGTCCGATCGACTCATGAACGCCTACCCGGAATTGCGCGGCGGGCGGTTCGCGCTGATCGCGGATTTTGAAGACGCGAAGCAGATGCAGGTCATTCAGGTCATCAGCGTTTCCGACGACGCCTATTGCGGCCTATCATCGCGCGGCGGGCGGAAGGAGACGGGGACGGGTAGCTTGACGTTCACGGCAGGGTCAGAGGATGACACTGTCGTCATTGCGAACAAGGGCGGGCAGGACTGGTACCTCAAACGCGACTGGCGAGCGTACGATTTATTGATGATGTCGATCAAATCGCCCGAAGACTCGCTCTCGCTCAGCGTTTCCATCGGCGGGGGGGCGAAAGGGCAGGGGGCAACCATTTTTACAAGCGTTACGCTCGATCGCGGTTGGAATGTGCTTCGCCTTGATTTGGCTGAGGTGGGGGAGCGTGTGCCGCTCGACGATGTGCGTGAGCTGCGCCTGAATATCAAGGGCCTGTCGCGTGCGACCACGATCGCGATCGACGACATTGTCCTGACCGGTCATCGCGAAGTTGTCTTTGGCGATCCCGCCAACGTGGACGGAAATCTCTATGTTCAGAAGATCGGGCGGCGTTTTCGCATCGGCGCGGGGGGCGCGTTCGAGCTAACGGTCGGCAATGGGCAGATTCGCGGTTGGTACAACCTCGCCGATGATCCCAATCGACTGCGAAACCTCTTGTACGAATCCACGCTCGGCCCAAACCCGGTCGAGATCACTGGGGACGGAGCACATTCCCTTACCGGATTGGGTGAAACCGTTGTCGCGGCGCATCGCGTGCTCGAGGCGAACGCCGTGCGGGTCGTCTTGGAATGCGAGTGGCGATTCGTTGATGATTCATCGCGAGCAAGGGCCGGACTCGATGCCGCCCCGTTCCAGCGATGGCAATACACGATTTATCCGACGGGTCAGTTGTACGTTCTTGTAGAAGCGACGTCTCAAACCGACGACGGATGGTCGCCCCAACTTGGGATCTCCGTCTCGCTCGCTTCGCCGTCGCAAGGAGGCATTCAAACCTTCATCCCGCAAATGCAATCCGAAGACCCCGACCCCGACCCCGACCGTAACCCCGACCCCGACACAGACCCCGACGCAGACACAGACCCCGACACAGGTCATGACCAAGACGCGCCGATGTTCGCAACCCTTTCCAACCCCGCCGCCAGCGCGGACCTTCTCTTCGTGCCAAACCTGCTCGCTTCTACATCGCGGTTTGTTGAGGCGGTCTCGATCGACGGTCGGTCAGTTTCGATTACCGCGCAAGACGCGCGGGACGACACACCGGTCAAGCGTTGGGCAAGTCATCTACACCTGTCTCAAAGAAGAACCGGTTCCACTGAGGCGGCGAAGGCCAGGGCTGCCGACGTCGCTGGTGTTCACTCGCCGGTTCACATTGAGCGAGGTTCTGCGGTGGTATCGTCCGATGGCATGATTCGTGCGGATGGTTTCAACGTCGTCGAGGGTTGCTATGCGATTGTGCCGGACGCCGGTCGACTCCGAGTCACCGTTGACGGGGGGCGGCGGCCCGTGTTTTCTCCGATCTTCTGTATCCCGGCGGAGCAGGGACGGCAGGCGTGGGTTTATGTCGACCACCTCACATTCAAGCCGGTTGAAACCAACGATTTGGGGCAATTGCTCTTTCAGCTACCTGGGGTTATTGACAAGAAAAGCGAGATCGAGGTGCTTTTCCGTCAGCCAGCGACAACTCCATCGCCTTGACATCCCTGACATTTCGATCTATATTGGGGTTCTCGCGAAATCTGTAACCCTAGTCTGTTGAAGGGGTTACGCGCAAACTGGGGCAACAACCGGACGGATTTTCATTGGCAAAGAAGGCAGTTAAGAAAAAAGCCAAAGCGGCCAAGAAGAAGCGGGCGACCGTTTCTGCGAAGAAAAAGGCAAAGGCTCCGCTGCGCAAGAAGTCTGCCAAGACCGTCGCGAAGAAAAAGGCTCGCCCGGCGAATAGGGGGGCAGTAGCGAAGAAGAAATCAGCGAAGACTGCCAAGGCTGCGAGCAAGAAGGTCGCACCGAAGAAGAAGAAAAGGGCTGTTGCACAGAGTCGCAAGGTCGCCAGCAAGAACGGCAAGGGTCGCGCGGCGACGGTGCTTGATCCTGTTCAGTTTCCTGAACAGCCGGTGAAGAAGGTCAAGACCTATTTGACGGCGAAACAGCTTCGATACTTCAAGGCGATGTTGGAACAAAAGCGAGCGCAACTGTTCGGCGATGTCGAGCGCCTCACGTCTGAAGCGCTGGGTCAAAACTCGCAGGGCGGTGAACACTCTTCCATGCCGATCCACATGGCCGACGCTGGTAGTGACAACTGGGAGCAGGATTTCACGCTCGGACTGATCGCCAACGAGCGGGCCTTGGTTCGCGACATAGACGAAGCGCTCGATCGAATAAGCAACAAGACGTACGGCATCTGCGTTGCGACGCAAACGCCGATCTCAGTCGCACGGCTCGAGGCGAAACCTTGGGCCAAGTACGGTATTGAATACGCACGGATGCGTGACGAAGGTCGCCTCCGCTAACTCTTCTTTTCTCGCGGAACCCATGCCCACCGTTTCAACACACACAACGGCCGAGCAAGTTGCCGAGGTCGAACCCGCGATCAAGAGCGTCGGCGCGCACGTGTGCTTTTGGCTTGTCGCGACGCTTTCGCTATCGCTTGACCTTTGGTCCAAAGAGTGGGCTTTCAAGACGCTGCCGGTCGAGGGTTTTCGCCCGTGGATTGATGGGTGGGTTGTGTTTCACCGATCGCTGAATGATGGGGCGGTGTTTGGTTCGTTCACGGGGTATACGTCGGTCTTCATCGCTGCGTCTTTGTGCGCGCTTGGGTTTGTTTTCTATCTGTTCGCTCGCAGCGGTCGGAATCAGTGGTGTTTGCATATTGCGCTTGCCATGATTTTGTCGGGCGCTATCGGGAATCTTTACGACCGAGCGTATATCGTCGCCGACGTTGCGACGATTGTTGACGACGACGGTGTTTCGCGGTCAATGATTGGTATTCTACTAAGCGACCCTGATGACAAGATGGTTCGCATCGGAAGTTGGCCTGAGGGGGCGAACCCCAAGCGTCTAGATCGCGATAAGTACCAGGTTGAGTTGCGCCGGCAGGGCGTTGTTCGAGATTTCATACGTTTTGTTCCGCATTTTCCGAGTTGGGTTCCGAAACTCGCTGGCAAAGAGATGTGGCCTTGGGTCTTCAACGTTGCCGACGCTGCGCTCGTATGCGGTGTTGGTGTGCTTCTGCTAAGCAGCCTGTTTGATGGCCGAAAAGAGCACGACGAACCGCAACCACAATAGGCGAATCTGTTGTGCCAACGCAATCTCTCCATGTGACGATCCCATCTGAGATGTCCTCGCAAGGTTTCGACGAGCGGATGATGCGCCGCGCGATTCAGCTTGCGCAGCGCGGGGCGGGGCGCGTTGAGCCGAACCCGATGGTCGGTTGTGTTGTGGCACGTCGCGGGAAAGTGCTTGGCGAGGGGTTTCACAGACGCTTTGGGGGTCCGCACGCTGAGATTGTCGCGATCAGGGCGTGCAAACAATCGGTTCGTGGAGCGACACTCTATGTCACACTTGAACCCTGCTGCCATGAGGGGAAGACGCCGCCGTGTGTTGATGCGCTGATCGATGCTGGTGTGTCGCGCGTTGTCGTCGGCGTGCGTGATCCGAACCCGCTCGTTGCCGGGCGGAGTTTGCGAAAGCTGCGACGCGTCGGGATCAAGGTTGATTTGGGTGTCGAGAAACAGGGCGCAGCAGAATTGATCGCGCCCTTTGCGACGGTCCAAACGCTTCGCCGGCCTTTTATTATAGCGAAATGGGCCGAGGGGCTTGATGGGCAGCTGGTGACGCCGCGCGGCGTGTCACCGTGGATTTCATGCGAAACCTCGCGAAAGTTTGTGCATCGCCTTCGTGCTCGCGTCGATGGCATCCTTGTCGGCAGCGAGACGATTCGCATCGACGATCCGCAACTGACGGCACGGGGTGTTGCGATTCGACGCATCGCTACGCGCGTCGTGGTCGACTCTCGATTGCGGATCGCGCCTGGTTCAAAGCTGGTTGCGACAGCACTGGACGTACCGACCATCGTCTTTACAACAGCGGAATGTGCCGTGTCTCGGAGGGCGAAGACGCTTGCGGGCAAGGGTGTTGAGGTCTTCGCTGTGCGCGAGCGCAAGGGCGGGTTGTGTCTTTCCGGGGTCATGCGGAATCTCGCCAAGCGTGGGATGACGAATGTGCTCGTCGAGGGCGGACCGACGATCCTTAACGCGTTCCTCAAGAAAAAGATTGTCGATGAGGCGATCGTGTTCGTGGCACCAAAGTTGGTTGGGCCGAAGGCGTTGTGTGGTGACGGCGGGCGCGTTGCTACCGGTTTTCGTAGGGACACGGGTGAGGTTTTTCGATCGGGTGTGGATTTGCGATATCGTTGGCGGCTGACGTCTGCGGACATGCGCTAGCAGGCTGTTGAAAAAGTATGGCACCGGTTTGTAACCGGCGCAATATCTCCTGTCGCGGGGGCCTAGCACCGGTTACAAACCGGTGCCACATAGAAAAACTTCGTTTTTCAACAGGCTGCTAGACCATGTGACGCTCAAGGTGCGCTGGCAACCCCCCTCGATCCTCCCTTGGTAAAGGGGGTGTGCTGCCTCAGTCGGAATTGGACATTCCCAGATCCGGGCTTAGTTTGTCCCGGGAAAGGAAATGACCATGAAGAACGGACGTAGGAAG
>JAJRUK010000373.1 GCA_024277835.1 Planctomycetota bacterium
ACTCAATCGAACAACGTACTTTTTCTGCATCGGGAAACCTCCATGTCTTCCGAAACGTTAACAACCGGAGGGCAGGATAACCCTAAATCTTTGCTGTGACAAAGCACTAGTGCTTAAAATGCCTCGTCCCCGTAAAGATCATCGCCACACCTCGCTCGTCGCACGCCTTGATCGTATCTTCGTCACGCTTGGACCCGCCGGGCTGTATGATGGCAGTGATACCCGCATCCATCAAAATCGACGGGCCATCGCTAAAGGGAAAAAACGCATCGGACGCGGCGACCGACCCTGCCAGTTTCGCCTTGTGGCCATTCTCTTCGGCGAGCCAGGTTGCGATTCGACAACTCATCACTCGCGACATCTGTCCGGCACCGTTACCGATCAACATTCCGTCTTTGCAAACCGAAATGGCGTTGCTCTTGGTGTGTTTCGCAACAAGCCACGAAAGGCGAAGGTCGCTGAGTTCCTGATCGGTGGGTTGACGCTTCGTGGCGACTTTCCACTGATCTTCGCATAGGCCAACGTTGTCGCGGGTCTGCTTGAGCATGCCGCCGCTGATGGTCTTGTATTCGACTTCATCCTTGTTCGGGGCTTGGTTCATCGAACAAACATCGAGCAACCGAACCCGCTCGCCCCATTTCTTGGATTCTCGAATGATCTTGATGGCGTCATCATCGAAACCCGGCGCAACCCACACCTCGATAAAGAATCCGCCAGCGCCGACATCTTTTCCCCATCGTGCGTAAGTATTCATCACCACTTCGGCGAATTCAGCGTTCACCTCAAAACTGCAGGCAAGGATGCCACCCATGGCAGCGTTCGGGTCACCGATGTAAGCGCGTCGATAGGCTTCGATCGGATCATCCGCCAGGCCGGACCCGCAAGAATTCGTATGTTTGACGAAGACGCATTTGTTCGCGGTTCCCGAAAGCTCTCGGGCAAGGTCATTACAAAGTCGAGCGGCCGCGTCGGCATCTGCGAGGTTGTTATACGACCAGCCAGTTAGCTCGTTCGGTATGACTGAAACCGCGGCTGATCCTTCTTTTGCTTCCTCTGTCTCCGCTGTTTGGTGAGGATTTTCGCCGTACCGAAGGCCAGCATGAGGTGTTTCGGCGGAGTTGGACACGGAAGCGAGTAAGTTCCGAAGATTCTCCTCTCCCTTGGCATAACCGTTATGCCGAAGGTCGTACCAGCGACGCGATAAGTAAGTTTCGACTACTTCGTCATAGTTTGCAGTCGCTTCAAAGGCAATGCTAGCGAGGCACGCTCGCCCCGACTCCGCCAGATCGCCATCTTCCTGCAACGCCTCAAGAATAAACTCGTGACTGCGCGCATGCACGGCGGGGATAACATGCCGATGATTCTTCGCCGCTGCGCGGAGCATACATGGGCCGCCGATGTCGATCATTTCGATGGCCTGTTCGAATGTGCAATCGGGATCAGCCACCGTTTTCTCGAACGGGTAGAGGTTCACCACGACCATGTCGATTGGTTTGATCCCCTGCTCGTCGAGTTGTCGCATGTGCTCGGGGTTGTCGCGGTCAGCCAGGATGCCCGCGTGAATCTTCGGGTGGAGCGTTTTGACCCGGCCGTTCATCATCTCGGGGAACCCGGTGACCTCCTCGACGAGCGTGACCGGGATGTCGTTTTCTTTGAGGAGCTTGGCGGTGCCGCCGGTCGAGATGATCTCGATTCCGAATTCGCGATGCAAAGCCCGGGCGAAATCGACGACGCCGGTCTTGTCGTAGACGCTGATGAGTGCTCGCTTGATGGTCGGGTGGCTCATGGGGGTATCGTAACGTCGGTCGAGCGGGTTGTCATACCGCGGCAGTTTTTTCGCCTTGTTGATTCTGGGGTGGCATGTAGCACGCTTGCCTGGGTACGTCTTCGAGATCCGAAACAGCATGGCGGCGCTTCGCTTGGCATGGCACCCGACGCTTGGCTTGTGAATTTCTAGCAACACCATCGCGTTGACCGCGACTTCCGCACCGGTTAGCTTCGGTCTTAGTGAAAGTTGAGACTGTCATTTCCAAACGTTGGCCTCGCGGGGCGATGTGGGCCATGCTTGTTCCGATCGGGCTTTGCGTTTGTGGATGCCCTTCAACCGGGGCGACGGGACCGCGAAGCGTTCAGAATATCGCCCAAGCGCGAAGCGCCCCCCCTACCCGATCGCCGAGAAACCGAGCTGACGCAACGCGGAATGACAAAACATCGCCCAGCGCGATCGCAACGGTGAATGGCGTCCCCATCGCACGATCGCGAATTGTGGCGCTCCTGCTTCGAGCGCACGGTGCGGGGCTGCTAGAGCAAATGGTGGGTTTAGAGCTTGCCGGGCAGCTTGCTGCGGAACGCGGTCTGTCGGTGCGAGAGTCGGACATCGAGTTTGAATACGACCTTGCTCTTCGACGTCTGTCGGACCCACTTGCCGTGGTCACTCCGGCGGATTTCGATCGCGAACCTGCGGAGCGGGTGCTGGACTCTGTTCTTGCGGAGCGAAACATCTCGCGTGAGGAATTCTTGATGACGATTCGCCGAAACGCGTACCTTCGCAAGGTCGCTGTCGGTGAGTTGTTTGTCCCGGAAGCTGATCTTCGCGACGAATATGACCGCGTCTACGGAGAGCGAGCCGAAGTTCGCCATATCCAACTCGGTAGTGAGCGGGACGCGCGAGACATGATGCAGAAGTTAGATGCCGGTGACGATTTCGAGGCGCTGGCGAGTCGGTACAGTGCCAATGTCGCCAGTTCGCATCGCGGCGGACTCTTAGA
>JAJRUK010000374.1 GCA_024277835.1 Planctomycetota bacterium
CCTCACACGCGAACACACATCGCCGAACGCGTGCGCGCGAGCGGAATGTCCGCAGCCATCGGCGCGGCGTTCCTGTTGTACTTCGGGTTCAACCAGATCATTCTCGTAGACTTCGCAACTTGGGATGGCAAGGTTTGGTGGGTCTTCAACTATACTCTCCAGATCGGCGGCATTTGTATGGCCGTGGTCTCCCTACTACTTTTCATTGGTCTTCGATTGGCGCTACTGGCAGATGGGGTTGTTTCCGTACTTGTTGGAGCCCTGCTAGTGCTTACTGGCATAGGTATCTTCTTTGGTGGCGACACACTACAAGCGCTGATAAACGTCGCCTGTGGGTACATGTTCTATTCGTCCGGGGTGCAAAATGGTCGGGACTACTTTCGATTGACCAAACGCGCGACGCGGCCGATTGCGGATCGTGATTATCCAACGCCCGCGATGACGGAAGTGGAACCTCAAACCGTGTCGCCGGGGCCTGCCGTCGAAGAACGAATCGCACCAGCGCGGGCGATCGAGACATTCGCGCCTGAACTGCCTGCACCTGCGCCCGAACCGGTTGTCGATGCCAACACGAACCTTGACCAAGATCACCAGCCCGACGTGGACCCCGCCCCGTCGCAAGCTCCGCCGGGCGGGTATCTCGCGTCGTTCGCCAAGAAAGATCCGCCTCAAGACTCGTAACCTGTAGGGCATCGTTCGCCAACGATCGAATCATGGACGCATCGCACGACACCCCCACCGTCCCGCCAGAGCTGGCGCGATACTCTCGGCAGATTCTCCTCGAAAAAATCGGCGTTGAGGGGCAGCGTAAGTTATCTGACTCGCGCGTGCTGCTGGTGGGGTGTGGTGCGCTCGGGACGGTCCTCGCGAGTACGCTCGTGCGGGCGGGCGTCGGGTTCATCCGCCTGTGCGACCGCGATTTCATTGAGCCAAACAACTTGCAGCGTCAGATTCTCTTCGACGAAGACGACATCGCAGCCAACCTCCCCAAAGCAGAAGCAGCCACCGCGAAACTCGCGAAGATCAACAGCGACGTCACGATCGAAGCGGTTGTGGATGATGTCAACGTGACAAACATCGCACGTCTCGCCGACGACGTCACGCTTATCCTCGACGGCACGGACAATTTTGAGACGCGGTATCTTATCAACGACTACGCCGTCAAGAATCGAAAGCCGTGGGTGTACGGCGCGGTGATTGGGACGACCGGGCTTTGCATGGCGATTATTCCGCATGATACGCCCTGTCTTCGATGCGTGTTTGAAGACGCCCCCCCGCCGGAGATGAGTCCGACCTGCGACACCGCGGGCGTGCTCGGACCGGCTGTCAATCTCGTCGCCAGCTTTCAGGCGGTCGAAGCGATAAAAATACTCACCGGACAGCACGACCAGATCAACCGAAGTCTCATGCACATCGATGCGTGGACGGGTCGCGTGTCACAAATGAAAGTTCAATCCGCCCTCGACAAAGGCCACTGCTCCTGCTGCAAACGAAACGAGTTTCCCTACCTCGACGGCCACCTCTCCTCAACGACGACGACGCTCTGCGGGCGAGACGCGGTCCAGGTTCAACCGGGCGGGGCGCTCGCCGTCGATTTCGACGCGATCGCCGCAAAGCTCGAACCGCTGGCTGCCGATTCAATCAGGTTTAACCGATTCATGCTGCGGGCGACGGTCGAAACGTGTGAGTTCACCCTGTTTCCCGACGGACGGGCGATCATCAAGGGCACTTCCGACCCGAAACGTGCGCGATCCCTTTACGCAAAGTACATCGGCGCGTAGAAACTACGCTAACAGCCCACTGAAGAACGAAGTTCTTCTGTGTGGCACCGGTTTGTAACCGGTGCGAGACGCTGAAACAATGCACCGGTTACAAACCGGTGCCACACTTTTTTGAACGACGCATTGTCCGCTGCTGACATAATCATCACCAGAGATAAACCAGTATCGCAATGACCGAAACGAAGACCAAGACAATCTACCTCGACAACGCCGCCACGAGTTGGCCCAAACCGCCCGCCGTCATCGAAGCCGTGTCGCGCTTCCTTGCCGACTGCGGCGGAAGCTCTGGACGAGCAGGCCACCGCGCATCGCGCGAAGCCGAGCGGATTGTCCTCGAAGCGCGAACGCACATCGCGAAGATGCTTGGCGTCGACGACCCCTATCGCATCGCCGCTTGTTTTAATGGAACCGATGCGCTCAACATCGCGATTAAGGGCACGCTCAACGAAGGCGACCACGTCGTATGCACCGCCGTCGATCACAACAGCGTCTCGCGACCGCTGGAAGCGATGGCCCGTCGTGGATTCATTACGCTCACGCGCCTCGCTGTGGGCGAAGACGGATGTATCGACCCGGCGGATGTCGCCGACGCGATGACGCCCGCGACGAAACTCGTCACGGTCAGTCACGCAAGCAACGTCACTGGTGTCATTCAACCGATCACGAAAGTTGGCCAGATCGTCCGCGAGCGCGGTTTGCTCTTTCTCGTAGACGCCGCCCAGACCGTCGGCGTACTTGAACTTAGTATCGCAGAATCCAACGCCGATTTCGTCGCGTTCCCATGTCATAAGTCGCTGCTTGGTCCGCCCGGACTCGGAGCGTTATACGCCGGTCCACGAACCGACCTTCGCCCCTTCCGCGAGGGGGGTACGGGGGCTGACTCGGAAAACCCGGTCCAACCGAGCGAGCTACCGACGCGGTTGGAAGCGGGCAGCACGAACGTCGCGGGTTGGGCGGGTTTCTGCGCCGCGTTTGCTCATCTAACGCCGGAGAAGTCTCTGAAACACGAGCGGGGTCTTCTATCCCAGATGACCGACGCCCTCGCAAACGTTGAGGGTGTCCACGTCGTCGGGAACCCGGACCATACCAAGCGCGTTGGCGTGATGAGCATCAACATCGATGGCTACACGCCGCAGGAAGTGGCAGCCATCCTCGATGAGTCGTTTGATATCGCGGTGCGACCGGGACTCCACTGCGCCCCCTACATGCACCGGGCGCTCGGGACATTTCCCGACGGAGCAGTCCGAATCGCCCCGGGTCCGTTTACAACGCCCGACCAGATGGCCCGCGTGTGCGACGCCCTTTCGCAAATCGCAAGCGTCGCCGAAAGCGTCACGGGATAGAGCACGGAACTCTCGTGTAGCGATCGCCCCCCGGTCTCTCCCTGATAAAGACGAGACCGAAGAAAAAGCCCACGGGTTGCAACCTACAGGCTTCTTGCTATTCATGTCGAACATGTCAGCGCAACGCCCCGCGTTTAACCCGGATCTCGTGATAACTCCCAAGGCGGTGAAGAACTCGCC
>JAJRUK010000375.1 GCA_024277835.1 Planctomycetota bacterium
ACTGACCTCGCCAGCGCTGAAACACTCTCCAACTCACTTACCCAAATTGCCAACCTCGGCGCCGACCTGCGCTTTGGTGGTCATAAGGGGATCGATCCGAGCAAGTTCGACCTCACAATCGTCAACCCAGCCATCGTAAAACGCCATTCTGAGCTATTCAGCCGAATAAATGACACCAAAGCGCCATGGACAACCGAAATAAACCTATTCTGCAACCGCTGCCCCGCGAACGTCGTCGGCGTGACCGGTTCGTTCGGAAAAAGCACGACCTGCGCGATGCTGACGACGATCTTGAGGTTAGCCGCCAACGCCAATGCGATCCCGCATCCCAAAATCCACCTCGGCGGCAACATCGGACGATCCCTGCTTGGCGACCTCGATATAATTCTTCCAAACGACCTCGTTGTCCTCGAGATGTCCAACGCACAACTCGAAGACCTCCCCCGCATCGCGTGGACGCCGGACCTCGCCGCCATCACGAACCTGTGGCCTCACCACCTGGATCGGTATGACACTGAGGATGACTATTTCAACGCCAAGCTCAACATCGCACGGACGCGAGAAGTTAAATCCTCGATCATCGTCGGCGACTTGCATCCACGCGCGGAACAATTGCTGGTTGATTTGGTATCCGACCATACGCAAAGACTCCAGCGCGTAACCTCCCCCGCTAAGCCGATTCAACTATCGATCGCAGGAGACCACAACCAACAGAACGCTGCCACCGCCCTGACCATCTGTAAGCACCTCGGTGTTGATGAAGGTCTCGCACGCACGGCGCTTCGAACCTTCCGCGGATTGCCCGACCGCCTCGAGCACGTCCGCACGATCGACGACGTGACGTACATCAACGACTCAAAATCCACCGCGCCATCAGCCACAACGATCGCGATTCAGGCCATCCGCCAAACCCCGAAGTATGCGACAAGCGACCTGATCGTCATCATCGGAGGCAAGAAGAAAGACGTGGACTTTGGCGACTGCGCGGAACAACTCGCCCGATCGTGTCGCCTCATCATCTGCACCGGAGAATCCGGACCGCGCTTTGCGGAAGCGATCCGCCAAGCGACCACCGAAGACCCTGGCTGCCAATCGCCACGAGTCGAATGCGTAAACGCAGTGCCAGAGGCCGTCACGCTTTCAAAGTCAAGCGCGACACAGGGTGACGTCGTACTATTCTCCCCCGGCGCTCCAAGCTTCGACGCCTACGTCAACTATGTCGCACGAGGTGAGCATTTCCGCACCCTCGTACTCGATACATGATCGTAGCTAATTCCCCGAGAACATCGCCGTCATCGCCATCGACAAACTCGACCCGCCCGGCTTTTTCCGATGCGCACTCACCAGCGCTGTCTCCAACGTCACCCCCGTAGGTTTCGCCGTCTCCGTGATGGTTGGCACGTCAACCGGCAACTCACTCCGCGCCTCGCCTCGAAGAACATACCCCGCACCAAAAGCGAAGAGAATACACGCAGCATACCGATACAAAGCACCCATCCCCGATCGACTACCCCGACCATTACCCCGACCATGACCATGACCCCGACCCTCACCAACATCAATCGAGATCGCCTCCCGAGCAACGGCCTCACTCACCAAACTCGACCCCGGCAGCGACCGCATCTTCTCAACCGCGCCGACCATCGACTGATACTCGCCGCGGCACGTCGCACAAAACGCAAGGTGCCCTTCAAACTGCGCCCGGTCCGAATCGGCCAGCTCACCGCCCAGCGCATCCGCCATCAACATTTCAAAATCGTCGCAACTCATTATTCACCTCGTCCAAACTTCACGCGATCTCGGGCGTCGTATCACGATCATCCCACCGCCGCAGTCGATCACGAACAACCCTTACCGCACGCAAGTAATGCGTCTTCGCTGTAGACATTGAAACGCCATGCTCCGCCGCAATTTGCGCGAACGTCATCTCGTCATACACCTTCGCAATCAAAACGACCCGCTGAACATCCGTCAGCCGATTCAACGCGGCTGCGACATCCGCCCGCAGCGCCTCCTCGTCGATCGCCCGATCTGCAACAGCAGCGCCATCCGCTTCCGCAATATCATCCACCAACCCGCGATCGCTTCGCCGACCGCGCACAACATCCACCGCGCGGTTCACCGTGACCCGCCGCAACCATCCACGCGGGACCGATGGCACCTCTTGCTCACACTGCTTGCTCCACCGTAGAAAAACATCCTGCACAACATCAAGCGCGTCGTGATGGCGACCCAACAGACGATAGGCCCATCCGTACACATCCTGCGCGTGCTGCTCGAATCGGGTAGCCACAAAATTCGCTAACGGCGTCGTCATAAGTCGATTCCGCTTATTGCTGACCGCTTGTACCACCGGCGAGTTTCGCCGTCGCGGCCAGCTCAAAGCTACGATCGCGAAAGCCTTTACCATCGAACTCCCAGATGATCCCGCCATCGTCATCGTCAATCTTATCGCCGTTATGTCCGACAATTTCGCCCGGCATGATCACCTTGATCTGAAACGAATGTGCCCCGAGCGAGTCCGTTATATCGTAGGCCTTTTGCGATCGCATGAATTCCTTGTGAAGCATGCCCATCTGCGACTCATCGAGATTCGCAGTCGCCTTCAACTCAGCCACCGCCACCTGCATCGTCTCTCGCAGCAGATTTTTCGCAGCCGCGTCATACCGCGCGACACGTTCCGCATGATCCTCAGTCGCATCGTCTGCGCTATCTTTCGTTCCCTCGCCGTTTGCGTCATTCGACTTTACGGTTTTACTCGAATCCGCTGACGCCCCCGACACGTCTGCCGCACCAACAGTCCCCTTGCTTACATCAGCCTCGAACTGTGCAACGAACGCCTCCCAGTCCATATCCTCATACTGACCCGTCAGAATCATTCTCGTACGAAGCCACGTATCCTGCGGCACCCGGTCTCCCAATTTTTCGATCGCGCTCTTGGCAAGTTCCATGTGCTTAAAAAGCTCAAACGTCGCAAACGCCCGCACGATGCGGGCCTTCTCCTCAATCGAAAGGTCCACAAGTTGCTTGTCGCCGAGCTTCTTGATATCGTCACCGATCAACCGATCCCGCCAATACTCAATCTGCGCCCACTCGCGTGGTATGTAAACACGTTTGAAATGCATGAACGTTCCATCCGCCCGCTGTTCAACGCGAATCGTCGTTGGAAACTGAAGATACAGCGACGCATCGCGATCACCCTTGGCTGCGAAGTTACTTGGAAGCACCTCGCGCGGAGCAAACGCCCGACTCGACGTGAGAATCACCATCTCCTTGCCTTTGTCGTCGAACTCGCTCCGGCGATCAACGACCCAACCACTCTCCGGCGAAGGAAACGCCACCGGTGTATCGAAGTCCCCCGGGTCGGCTGTGTACTCCAACGCCATCGACACCGCCCCGTTCGGCGCGATGCGAATCGTCTCTTTCCGCTCAACACAACCAGCGATCGCAACAAAGCTGGTTGCAACAATGATCCCGAATAGCCAAGTCGTTCGTTGTCTTCGACTACTTCCACGTCGCTCAGTTTGCATCGTTATGTCTCCTATGTGTGACTCAGCGTTTCGCGCTCGCACAAGTAACGGGCGACGCCAACGGAAGGCGCTCTTCCGTCCTCTCAACATCCTCTTCCGCCCCCCCTTTACCAAAGGGGATTGAGGGGGGTTGTCCTCGAAACGTGGATGTACACTTGGGCGGCATCCACCGCCATCACCAAGCAGGACGGAAACCAACCACTTCTGGTCGACAAGAAAATAGGGAAAAGCTCCGCACACCCTCACGGGCGACAGGAATCGACATTGCGAAATCAAGAAGCGACTGCCAAGACCCAAGACTATCGGCCCAACAAAGCCAATACCTCGCGGTTCCCCCCGTGACCAGCGATCGGACTCATGAAAGTCCCCACCACCGTCCAACCCGAAGCCCTGATCGCATCGACCACCCTTTCGACAGTCCCGGCAAGATGCGCCTCCGGCAAGACCCCTTCGACCAGCAGCGTTTTGTCCGCTTCGTAGTGAGGCTTTATGAGTGTGACCGCACGCCCGCCCTCGCGGAGCATCTCGCGGACGTTGGGAAGCACCTTCGCTTGCGGTGTCCACCCGACATCCACCGTCACAAGGTCAACACGCTCCGCAAGCGAAACGTGCATCGCGTTCTTCCGCTCCATCACGACAACACGGTCGTCCTTGCGAAGTGTCCACGCGAGCGTCCCGTACGACGTATCAACGGAAAACACCTTCCCCGCCCCGCGTTGCAACAAGCAGTCCACGAACCCGCCCACGTGGCTACCCAGGTCGGCGCAGGTCAGACCGGTTACATCAAGTTGAAAGTGATCGAGCGCAGCCGCCAGCTTCTCCCCGCCCCGCGAGACGAAGCGTTTGGAAGGCTCGGGCTTCATTGAATTGATCTGTCAGTGACGGACCGCGCGATGCGCGCACAAGCGCACCTTCGCGAAAAGAAAAGCAACGCACCGAAACCATGCGCCCGAAGCGCACCCAACCTCACACGCGCCACAACCCGACAGGCCATCGCACTACGCCTGCTTCGTTGCTTCGTGAACGAGCTTCGCCAGGCGCGATTTCTTGCGCGCGGCAGTGTTCTTGTGGAGGGTACCCTTAGCGCAAACCTGATCGATCGTCTTAGTCACCGAAACGAGCGCAGACTTTGCTTCGTCCAGCTTGCCAGCCGTCACCGCGTCTGTGAGTTTGCGTGTTTCGGTCTTGAGCGCGTTCTTGCGAGCGCGATTGCGGATTCGATTCCGCTCGTTTTGCTTGACGCGCTTCTTGGCGTCAGGAAGATTCGGCACGTTCAGTCTCTCCTGTCAGTTTCTTACAGATTCGGGCGTCATGCCCGCCTATCCCTGCTCTTGCAGACCGTCCAGTCTAGCACGAACATCGCGAAAGTTGTAGTCCGCTTGGAGAATATCTCCGTAGGTTTTCTTGGCACCGGCGACGTCGCCCCCCGCCTCTTGAGCACGAGCCAGCCAATAATGCATGTTCTTACCCAACTCGTCGTCATTCTTGCCATGCGTCGAAATCGCGTCCTGGAGGGCTGAAATCGCCTGTTCCTGGTAATTCTTCCGGAAAAAGCACCGCCCCAGATACATCCCGCACGCAGCCCGACTCTTCGAGTCGGCCCGGGCAGCCTGGAGGGTCGGAATCGCATCGTCGAACCGACCCGCGTTAAACTGGCGAACCCCAAGCTCGAATTTCAGACGAAGATCGGTTGGATATTTTTCGATCCGCTCCTCGAACACGTCAAGCTCGACCCGCAAGAGAGCGATCCGAGCCTGTTTCACCGCCTCCGCATCGCCAGCTTTCGCAGCCGTACGAACCTTGCGGACAAGCTGCTTCATCCGAAGATCGTCGGCACTTTGTTTCCACCGGTAATCGCCGAGACGATCGAACACGCCGGTCAAAATGCCAATCGCCTTTGTCTCGTCTTCTTCGTGTTCTCGCCGGGTTAGCAGACCGACGTACGCCTTGATCGCAGTCGGCGAATCAGAGTCCTCTTGGTACTCTGCCTCCGCTTTGGCGATCAACTGCTCCATTCGGTCGTCACTCTGGACCGAACGATTCTTATCATGCAAGTCGCGCTGCCCTTCGCTGTCCGAAATACTATCGCGGTAGCTGTCACCCTTTTCGTATGCACCTTTAAGAATCGTAAGCTTGGTTGAAATGTGCTTGAGCAACACTTCGGGATTCTGGTCCTTGGGAAACCGCCGACGCCAAAGCGCCACGACCTCGACCGCAACGCGATACGATTCAACACCGAACTCCGTCTCACCTCGAGCGGCTGCCCGGTCGCCGAGCGCCTCAAGAAGCGTAATCAAACTTTGCAGGTGCTTCGCCGTCGCCTTGGGATTGGAGTCCACCGCCTTGTGAAACATGCCCGCCGCCCAGAGTCCGGCATCCTCGGCGCGAAGCTTACCAGCGTTCTTGGTAACCGCTTCGACATAGCCAACGTTGTCCGGGTCTTTCCCGAATAGCCAAAGGGCATTCAGAAACGCTTTTTTTGCGTCCTTGTCATTGATGGACCGCTTCATCGTATCTTTCAAACCGGGCTTTTTACCGCCGGTTTGTTTGCGAGCGACGGCACAACCATGAAGCGCTTTGCACGCCTCCTCAACTGCGTCAGGCCAAAACTCAAGCCCGTTGACGTAGTATTCAATGGCATAGTCGAACTGACGTTTGGAACCCAACTCGCGGGCGCGGGTGAACCACTTTTCGGCCTTCACCTTGTCCGCATCGCTCGTGACAAGACGCGCGCTGTTCTCGGCGGTGAGTTCGGTTGGCTCGGTTGATTTCTTCGCCATGAAAGTCCAAGTCCGTAGATCGACGGTGTCGAGAAGTCGCGTGGGTTCATCACATCGCGTGCCACGACGGATGCACCGGGTGATCCGTACAATTCGCCGGGCGACTCTGCGATCGGTTCGCAAACGCATTTCCGCCTTTACAATCGACAGCCACGTCATACTATCCCTGTGAGAAGTAGTGTCAAGCTGGTGAAACGCTTGCTACGGCGCTGCGCGGCGGGCTTTTTGCAATGGCAATGAAGATCGAAAACATCGACAAACTACGGATCGTAAACTACCCCACGCCGGTCCTGTTGAAAGTCGCAGCGCCCGTCGAAACGTTCGACGATCAGCTTGCGGCGCTCGTCGATCGCATGTTTGAACTGATGCGCCTGGAGAAAGGCGTTGGCCTTGCTGCGCCGCAAGTCGGGATCGGTCTGCGACTGTTCATCTGCAACGCAACGGGCGAACCGGACGACGACACGGTCATCGTCAACCCGCGATTCGTCGAGTTGGACGGCGCAGAAGAAGCGGACGAAGGATGTTTGTCACTGCCCGAGGTGACGGTCAATGTCCGCCGGGCAAAATCCGTTGTGCTCGATGCACAAGACCTACAGGGCAATGAAGCTCGCCTCGCGGCAGAGGATTTGCCGGCAAGAATATGGCAACATGAAACGGACCATCTCGACGGGAAACTCATTCTTGACTACATGTCCCCCGCCGACGAAATCGCCAATCGGCGAGCCATCAAACAACTCAAAGACGACTACCGGGCGGCGAAGGCGAGGTAGCGGAGGCGTGCAGCGAATATGCGACTAATCTTTATGGGTTCCGGCGCGTTCGCGCTCCCAACGCTTCGATGGTTAAGCGAAAGCGAGCATGAAGTCGTGGCGGTCGTCACGCAACCGGCGCGCGGGAGCGGTCGCGGACAGCGCGTCACCCGAACCCCGGTGCGAGCGGTGGCGGATGAACTGGGCCTGACCGCGATCGAACCTGAGAACGTCAATGACGACGAAATTGTTGAGCAACTTCGGGCGTTTGGGGCTGATCTGGCGTTGGTCATTGCCTTTGGCCAGAAGATTCGTCAGCCCCTTCGAGACGCACTTCCCGGCGGGTGCATCAACCTGCATGCGTCGCTGCTGCCGAAGTATCGCGGGGCAGCACCGATCAACTGGGCGATCGCCAACGGGGAGGCGAACTCAGGCTGCACTGTGTTTCAGCTTGTCGATCGAATGGACGCCGGGCCTATCCTCTCAATGACGGAGACACCAATCGGTTCCACCGAAACCGCCGGCGAACTTCACGATCGCCTGGCGGAGCTTGGCATCGAGACTGTTCAGGAAGCGCTGACTCAATTCGCCGATTGTAAGATTCCAACGGGAACGCCCCAAGATGACGCACTCGCAACGCCCGCTCGAAAACTATCCAAAGATGACGGGAACATTGACTTCGACAAACCAGCCCGAATCGTCGCAGGCCACATCCACGGAATGACGCCCTGGCCCGGCGCTCGCGCAAAGTTTATCAGTCGTGAAGACCGGTGGGAAAACGTAACGATTCTCCGCGCGCAAGTCGTCGAAGATGCGGCTGCCGCGAGCGCGTCTCCCGGATCGGTGCTCGAACAAGGTCGCATCGCAACCCGCGACGCCGCGATCGAAGTGCTTGAAATCAAGCCATCGTCGGGTCGCGTGATGACGTGGCGCGACTATGCCAACGGAAGACAAGTCGCCCCGGGCGATCGATTCACGTCGCCGGGTTCCTAGCAACATGACGCTGGTACTCTTGGGTGGCACCGGTTTGTAACCGGTGCGATATCTCCTGTTCCAGGGTCTAGGGCAAGTAACAGTCCGCTTTAACGGGTTTGTTCTGCCGCCCCCCTTCACTAAGGGGGGATCGAGGGGGGTTGCCCGCGCCACTTGATTGTTAACTGCTCTAGCACCGGTTACAAACCGGTGCCACATTGAAGAACTTCGTTCTTCAACAGGATACGAATCAAGGCGTGATTAGATCACCCTCTTTCTATTCTCCGGCGAAGCGCAGAGACAGCATCGCAGCGTAGTGCTCGTCGTCCGTCTCAAAGACGGACAACCCAGCGAACGGAATCGCATGCCCCACCCCCACTAGCTCTTGCAATGAGGCTGCCAGGTCGCGCGCGAGACTCGACACAAGCGTTGGCGAGGGAGCGGCGTCCAGCTCGACGTCGATGACTTCGCCATCTCGACGCACCCGAATGACTCGATCGCGCGTGTCGCTCCCGAGATTCCATCGTTTCTCAAAATCTCGATCGGGAAGGGCGATGTCGAGCAGCTCGCCATCAAGCCCAACGATCTGATCGCCGACGCGGAGCTTTCCCGTAGCTGGAGAATCTGCGCGGATCGAATCAATCTTGATCGCACCCGCGACTGACGTCGCGTCAAACACGATCCCCAATGACTGCAAGGTGCTCGCGGAATTGCCCGTTTCAAAAAGAGTTTGATTGAGGAGCGACGGCTTACCCGTGGCTGCTTCGGCAATCCAATCTTCCATCGCGCCCGCAGCGGCGTCCGCCTGAATCAGCGCGACGGCACTTCGCTTTCCGCCCAACTGCCAAACCGAATGGGCGTCTCGAACGGTCGCAAGCGTCGGGGCAAGACCGACATTGGCTTCGATAATGCGTTCGAGGTGATCCCTGCTGAGCGTGAGAATAAGCCAACCGTCATGGGCTGCCCAGGCGAACTCGACGTTGGCAAGAAGCTTCGCAATCGGAAACCTCGATCTCTTTGAATAGGCACGAAGACTCGCGTGAGCGATCGCGGTACCAAGATGAACATCCAGCGCCACGGCGGGCACGTCTGGTGGATCGACCGGGTCGAGCGCACGCATGAACCCGATCAACCTTTGCGACACCTGACCCACTTCGCTCGCAAGTGCCCGGGCATCCGACGATTCGATCAGGAGGGCAAGCTGCGGGGTCGATGTTTCTCCGCGAAAGTCTTCATCCCACGCAAAGATCATGCTTGGTCCAAGCGGTGGCAATGGCACATCCGCGCCAACCGCCCGCGCACGAAGACTTAACAACACGCGAACGTATCGCGAGAGCGTATCATTCGACGTCGACCCTTCATGCATCTTCTCAAGAAAGTCTTCCACGTGTATCGTCGTCGCCGAGGCAAACAACGTCGTATGCGGAAGCTTGCGGACGCGATTGAGAACACGCGGCGAAAGCGATCGCGATGCGCTTGGCGTGGCACGCTTCCCGCGAACAGCAAGGTCGATCCGCCCCTCGCGCTCATACATACCAACAACAACGTGCGTCATATCCGGAAAAATATCCCAGACGCTAGGCACACCGCTCTCATCTTCGTCAGGATGCCCCGAGTCAGCCACGAGATACACTGTCGCCAGTGGCCGACCGGGCAAGTAGGCCGATAGATTTTGATAGACTTTGTCTTGCGAGAGCGCCGTCGCATGACGACTCGCCATCAACCTGACTGTCTCGCGCAAGAGGGATTCTGGTTCAAATCGCCGACCGAGCGCCACGATCCCATCACAAACGCACGCGATGACACCGTTTGGCATCTTAATCAGTCGCGCGTTCGGCGATATACGAACATCCCGCCGTTTGCCCGGAGGGAACCACTCATTCAACGTGCGCTCACTAGGCACACGAAGATACCAGACCGCACTTTCAAGCTCCGACCAAGACCGGGCTGCCAAGGCGACCTGCGTCCGCATCAGCGCCCCGGTACTTACCTTCGATCCCCCGCCCAAGAGCGCACCGACCACCGCGCGCACGTCAAAATCAGGCGCATCGGACGGGTCACCACCAGAGGCCATCGCCAGCAGTCGCCACGCATGAGCTTTCTTCATGGCAGCATCGACTTCGCGCATGTTGTTGACGCTAACGAAAACCTTGGTCGAAACCGGAACGAACCTCGCAAGCGAGACCGTTTCGGTCTTTGCCGCATGTGAATCCGCTCGCTGCCCGCGCGCATCCCCAACCACAAGCGTAAGAGCGATCAAACTAATCAAACACGATCGGCGCATGGCGTCTCCGGGGCGGAGTATAACGGGGAAGTCGTTCCAGGAGTATGATCGACCAACGAGGCATGGAGGTCGTAGTCACCGGGAGTGAATGTGACGCTAGTACCGTGTTTCATAAGTTTTACGACTATGCTGCATGTTCGTTCGATGCCAGCGGCTTTCCGGTGTAGGTCCATCGGTAGGGATGGGCCAAGTTCTCGTTATAGTATTGGACGAACTCGATGATCTTATTCTCCAAG
>JAJRUK010000376.1 GCA_024277835.1 Planctomycetota bacterium
AACTCGCGTTCCCGGGTTTTAGCGGTGGCTAAGCTCTCGCAGCGGATCTTTCGACTCGAAACATATGAAGCAGGCGCTGGCGGTTCATTTCGTCGCGCCTGTTTTTTTTGTCCGCTCGTCCTGGTTACCACAGCACTTGCGATGTCGATCGCCGCCGCGGCAACCTGTTTCGGCTCCGGTGAACTCCCGAAACCGACAACGCTTGTTCCCGGGGTTCGCATCGACTGGACTGGTGGCGCGGTGGAGCTTGACGCCAAGGTCATCCTTCGCAGCGGGCCTCTTGAATTGATCGCGTGCAGCGCACAAACACGTGAGCACGAAAGCATCCTGGTCACGAGGGCCAAGGCGATCCACGTCTTTCAGGCGATGGGTCTGGCGGGTTTGCAACAAGGCGTACCCGTGACTTACGACGAAGAAAGCGAGAAGTGGCGTCCACCGACCGGAGAAAGGCTCAGCATTTCGGTCAAATGTGATGCACAACGCGAGTACGTTCCCGTTCGAACCTGGGTCGTTGATCCGAAAACGAAAATCCCACCCACAAACATCCCCTGGGTCTTCGCGGGGTCGAATTCGCTCCCCGACGGGCGGTTTCTCGCCGATCTCGACGGGACGATCATCTGCCTCGTCGATTTCCAGTCGGCGCTGATCACGGTCGGCGCGCTGCACTCCGCGGACAACACGTCGCTTTGGCTGGAGGCGAAGACCGACGCCATCCCCCCTATCGGAACCCGCTGCACGATCAAGATCGCACCCCAGACGCCTCGCATCGTCGCCCTGCTCAACGTCAACGGCGACTTAACCCGAAACAGTCGCCCGGTTTCAGTCAAGAGCTTGACGAAAGAGCTTAACTCTCGGGACAAGTCGCCCCCCCTTCTGGTGGTCCTGTGCGAGAACGGTGTAGACAATGCGAAGGTCGACGCACTGCGGGCGGAGCTTCTTGCTGCTGGCGTTGGTCCATCGAGAATAATGATCCGCCGCCTCAATAAACCCACCAAATAATCGCCCGGCTTGAGAAATACGGTCAATTCCGCGATAATCCGACTCCTATGGAATCGACCAAAACTTCCGCATCGCGGTCCGGGCAGCCACCGCGCCCTACCGAGAAGACCGACCATGACGTGATCATTGATCGCGGCAGGGCTGTCCTGAAAGCTGAGGTCGCCGCGATTCAGGACGCGATGGACCGGATGGGCAGTTCCTTCGCTCAGGCGACCGACGCGATTCTTCACTGTAAGGGTCGCGTGTGCGTCACGGGCGTCGGCAAAGCGGGTTTGATCGGCAACAAGATTCAGGCGACACTCGCGAGCACCGGGACGCTCGCCTACGCCCTTCACCCCGTCGAAGCACTGCACGGCGACATCGGGATGATCCACGCCGACGATGTCATTATCGCGCTGAGCAAAAGCGGAAGCTCGGAACTGATTGAGCTACTCCCGCGACTGGCGAAGCTTGGCTGTCGGATCATTTTGCTGACGGCGAAGCTTGACTCCGCCGCCGCCAAGCACGCCGACTTCGTACTCGATATTGGTAGCGTCCCAGAGGCGTGTCCGCTGGGACTTGCTCCGAGTTCGTCAACGGCCGCGATGCTCGCCATTGGCGATGCACTTGCCTTAACCGTCATGGAACTCAAGACCGTCAAGGCGGAACAGTACGCGAGCTATCACCCCGGCGGTGCGCTTGGGCGATTCTTGATGAAGACACCGGAGGTCATGCGCAGCGGACCGAACTGTCCGACGGTTCCCGACAGCGCGACCCTCGGCGAATGTTACGAGGCGATTCTCGCAGCCCCCCGCCGCGCGGGGGCAGCCGGGGTGATCGACGTAGACGGCAAGCTCGTCGGCATCATCACGCACGGAGATTTCTTTCGGTTGTTCCGATCAGAAAATCGACCGGCGGACAAGTGCGTCACGGATGTGATGACCCGGTCGCCCAAGTCTGTCCGCGACGACCAGCGCGTCAATGATGCCCTTGAGATGATGCGTACCCACGCAATCGATGAGCTACCTGTAGTCGATGCGTCGGGCAAGTTGATCGGGATTATTGACGTTCAAGACTTGCTTGCGCGAGGCTTTTCCGTCGTCGAAACCGCTTAGTGTCAACAACCGGTGGACAACAACCTGACTGAAACGATCCCAACCGAACCGCTTGTCACAGAGAAGAAAACAGGCAGCCGCTTCCTCGCGCTGCTGGTCGGGGCAGCCATCGCCGCCCCGTGCGTCGCGGTCTCGCTCCTCGCGATCAACGTTCCCCCAACATTGACCTACCTGGCGACGACCGTCATCGTGGTCGTCGGCGCGACGATTGCGAATGTCCAAGCGCCAAGCACACTCGCCTCGCTGCCCAAAGGGGGGCAAGCTCTATTCGCCCTCTGGCTGATCCTCTCTGTCGGTGCTGTCTACCGAGTATCCTCGCTTGCGGTTTTCATCAACGAACCTTCGCAGACGCAGTACGCCTTTAGTCGAACGTTTCGCCCGATGGATAACGAGGAACTGACCAAACCGTTTTATGTAAAGCACAATTGCTCGACATGCTACCTCGTTGCAGCTGATCTTGCGGACCAGGGCGTCGAGAACGTCTATGATCGGAAGCACTACCGCAACGCCGAAGTGCCAACACCCGTTCACGAAACGATCGGCGAGACGTTCAACATTGACCAATACCAATACCCCCCACCGTTTCTGCTCGGCCCGTACGCCGCGCACAAGACGGGATTGGATTTCTTTCAGCTTCGCTCGCTTTGGTTCGCGCTGAGCGTTCTGCTTTTTGTCGGCACGGCTGTCGCGTTGACGGTCTGGGTTTGCGGGTGGAGATTCAGCCCCTTATGGCTCCTTTGGCCCGCTGTCTTGATTGCACCGAATTCAATCGCGCAACTGCAAATCGCCAATGTGCATGTGTTCATGATCCTGATCTCCATCCTGGCGATGCTACTCTTTGAAAAAAAACGCAACGCACTCGGGGGCACGCTTCTTGCTTACGCAGCCGTATCAAAATTCTTCCCGGGGCTTCTTGTCGTTTAACTCTTGGCGCGGCGAAAGTGGACGGCGGCTGGCTGGACGGTCGCGGCGGCGCTTGTGTTATGCGCGGCGACGCTCGTGGTCTTTGGCGTCGCGCCTTACGCGGCGTTTCTCAATCATCAGTTGCCAGCAATCGCAAGCGGAAAGGCGTTTTGGTTTGCGTTTGAAATGCCGCACGCGATGCTCGAAAACTCATCGGTCATGGGCCTTGCTTATAAGCTCAAGGCGATCGGAATCGGACCGGAGTGGGATCCGAAATCGACGGCGAAGATCTTAACGTGGGTCTATACTTTCTTCGCGATCGCCGTTGCGGTCGTCGCAGGACTGCGACACACGCGACTCGGTGAAGCAACCGGCGATGAAAAACCGCAAGTTCGCCTGGTCATGGTTCGCACATGGGTCGCGCTTCTGGTTCTTGCGCAACTGCGAAGTCCGTTTCTTCCCGCCGGTTATGGCAACATCGCAATCATGATACTCATCGCGCTCCTGTTGACGGTTGAACGAACGAGTTTCGCTCGCGTCATCGTCATCGGCGCGGGCCTATGCGTCTTCGCGATCCCTCTGCCGCTACCCATCGGGCCGGTCAGCAGTACGTTTGACTTCGTCTTTAGCTTCCTCGCCACGATCCTTGCGATCGTGCTCGCTGCCCTTGTCGCGACGCGACGAAAAGCGCGATCGCAACGACCGAGCGAAACTGCGGTCGCCGAATCTGCCGCCGTTTGACCGAGCGACCTTCAAGTCGATAATGTGCCCATGAACCGGTCCGGCGACGAATCTTCAGACGCCTCCCCCTCGTCGAAGGCGCGAGCCGAACTGGGCGACGACGATCTCGCCATCGCGATCGCAGCCGGTCACGAACCTGCCCTTCGACAACTGATCGCCCGATACGACCGCCTTGTTCGCTACACGATTTTTCGCCAAGCACCCGACAGGTGTCAGTCCGACCCGCACTGGATGGACGGCGTCGCATCGGAGGTCTGGACGGGCATGGTTCGAGCGTTTCGACGCGATCGCTACGCAGCCCCCGCGTCGCTTCGCGCTTACATCGTTGGCATCGCCAGAAATCAATCGATCACCGCGCTACGAAAAGCCACGACCCTCAAAGAAACGCCGACCCTCGACCTCGCCGCCGCCGCCGGCGAGTCTGACCCGGCAGCCCTCGATCCCGCGGAGGTCGCGGAGAAGTTGGACACTTTGGAGGCGCTTAGTGGCTGCTTGGAACTGCTTTCTGGCGATGATCGGACGTTGGCAGAGCACCTGCCCGCGATTCTCGATCGCCGCTGGCGAGAGGCGGCGATAGCCCTCGATTTGGCGGAATCGACCCTCCGATCGCGCTGGAAGCGGGTTTTGGAGCAGTTACGGACGTGCGTTGAAGGAAAAACTGGCCAGAATTTCGCGCCTGACGCCCCCAACCGCGACTAATAAGACGGACAGCCAGATGCCTGCGGTGTGATATGAGCGAAAACAACGACAAACTGACGGCGATCGAACAGGCTCTTGCCGAGCTTCAGCGGGCGGACCGCGCGGGCACGTTTCGACCGACTCCGCTTGATACCAAAGCTCTGATTGACGGCGCGAGTGAATCGGAAATGCCGTGGATCATTCGCTATCGCAAGGTGGCGGTGGCTGCGTCGGTCCTTCTGGCGGCTGGCGTCTGGGCCAGTATGTTCGCCATGCAACTCGGCGATGTCCACCGAATCAAACTCGCCAACTCAAAACAACCGGCAGGTGTTTACGCGGCTGCCTCGCTGCAACAGTGCATGACCGGACCGAACGGCACGCTCCTTGCGGCATGCAAGGGGTTCGATGTTGATTCCAACGGTCATTTGGACCTTGCCGATTTCAGCACCTACCAACGCAACTTTTCTCAGTAGACAAACCGCCCCTTCCTCAACAACCGCGCCCGAAGTGTCCGATTGAGAACTCCGCGCTGCCGGAACGAGGCCGTGAGTATTCTTGTGTGGTACCGGTTGGTAACCGGTGCATCCATCACGTTGGCATGTCCATCGGCGCTGGCGGTTGAACATTTGTAATACTCAGGTCGAGTCGGGGTATGGGTTTGCGACCTACCACGAAGACGATCAAGACAAGGACGCCCGTCCCAACCGCAAGCCCGATGTACCAAGGTTGATTGTACATTTCGCAAACGACTTCACTCGCACCCATCGCCACCGCGGCTGTCACGAGGGCATAGGGAAGCTGAGTCCAGACGTGCTCCTCGTGCGGGCAACCGGATGCAATTGACGAGAGCACCGTCGTATCGCTAATCGGCGAGCAGTGGTCTCCGAAAATCGACCCGGCGAGCACGCTGCCGACCGCTTGGTAGAAAAGCGTGAGCGCTTCCGGACCGGTCATTGCTCCGGCGGTTATCTCCTTTGTCGCAAGGTTCGCGACAATCGCCACCGTCACCGGACAAAGAATACCCATCGTCGCCCAAGATGTCCCGGTCGCAAACGAGATGACGGCTGATGCGATGAACACGGCCAGGGGGATCAGATGCGGGGAGAAGTTGGCCCCTGTAAGATAGTCGCCCGCAATGTCGCCCAGCTTCAAGTCTTTGGAAACGTGAGAAATCGACCAGGCGAGAATCAGCACGACAATCGCGGGGAACATCCGGGACATGCCGTTGAGACCTGCATCCACCGCGTCGCGCAGGGCACATGTGCGAGCGAACAGCGTCGTGAGCACGGCTACGAATGCCGAAAAAATGGCACCGTAGAAAATGGCGAGGTAAGAACTCGCGTTGCCAATTAAGATTGACCCTTTTTCCCAGAGCGGCAGCGCATCCCAAACGCTCGTGCCGTCCGGAGCGACCTCGTTCATTGCTGTGATGGTCTTCTCTGCGCTACTCCCTGTGACTGCGAGAATGACGAGCGTCGCTGCGACCAAAACCCCGATCGGAAGAAGGCCAAGCCACCACCGCCCCACCGGTTCATTGGCGCGCGCGACCTCTTTTGCTAACGCCGACGCCTGTGTGATCGGTTTGTTCGCATCACCGGCGCACCTGTTCTGCGACTTTCGCATCGGGCCAAAATCTCGACCCGTCACCGCGACAAGAAACACCATGATGAGGGCCAAGATTGGATAGAACCGATAGGCGAGACTGTTTAGAAATGCGCTCATCCCGCTAACGCCGTCGAGGAACCCGGGCGTTCCCGCCTCGGCGAGCTTGTTCAACCCGGCGTCGATAAATCCAATCTCCGTGCCGACCCACGTCCCGATGATCGCAAGCGACGCAACAGGGGCAGCCGTCGAGTCAATGATGTATGCTAGTTTCGCCCGGGAAATCCGGACGCGATCAAAAATCGGAGCCATCGTCGGGCCGACGATCATCGTGTTCGCGTAGTCGTCAAAGAAGACGACCAACCCGGCAAACCATGCGGTCACCGCGCCTCGCCGAGCAGACTCGGTCTTGCCAGCGACGACCCGAACCATCCCCGATGTCCCGCCGTTTCGTCCGATGACACCGACGGTAAAGCCGATGATCAGCGTGAACATCATGATCATCGCGTGACCGTAGTTGTCTTTCGGAGAGATCACGGCCCCGAGTACATAGTTCTCCGCCGCAAGCCTGAAACCCGCGACCGCGTAGCTCATCTGCGCGTAGGTGCTCCCTGGCTCTTGACATGGAACCAGCATGTACGCACCGACCAGAACGCCAATGACAAGGGCTGGCACGACCTGTCGAGCGATGATCGCAATCAAGATCGCAATGGCTGCCGGTAGGAACACGAGATAGGTGTAACTCTTCGCGTCCTTCGCCTTGGCCACCTCCCCGACCTCAACCTCACGACCAACCCCATCGCCTTCCGACGCATCGCCTGCGGCCGTCTTTTCCCGCTTGGAACCCGCTTTTTGATGTTGGTCGCCCTTGTCGGAAGAGCTGTCCGGATGCGAAGGCTTCGCAAGCATCGCACGGGCTGCTTCTTCCAGAGAAACTCTCTTGGGGGGTGGGGTTTTCTTTGAATCTTGGTTCGTAGAGGGCTGCTGTGCGGAAAGCACAACGCCTGCGGATGAAACCGCAATCACGGCAACAAGAATCGCCACGCGCGTACGAGCAAATCGAGCAAGCCGCTCGGAGCTGAATGAGAACACTACGAATTCCTCCGGACCTCAAATAAGGCGAAAGCTAGTTCCTTGCTCGCCCGCGCACCAACAATCCCGACCCACACCCCCGCCCAATCGACCGTAAGTTTACACGGCGGACCCACACTCGCCACCAAACACCCACCGCGTCCACTCACACACTCGATTCGGACGCGGAGTGGCTAATATTCGAGAAAAATTGTGGTGGACCACCCAAACGGGCATTCATGGCCCATCGGCGCTTTCTGACAGACGTATCGTCAACGTGTCAAGTATCGAGACCGCTACCTACTAGAGAGCATCATCATCGTCCGAAAAATCGAGAGTCTTTGAGGCGTTGATCGGGGATTCGATATCATTGTTTGGCGGCTGCGAAATTGGTGTCCGCTCTGCCAACTCCATTAAAGCCTGAAATTGCGCAGACGAAATCAGCCCCTTACCTGTCAAGAAATGTTCCTGCTCCTCAAGCTTACCTTCCTTGGTCAGTTCCTTCGTGACAAGTGCGGCCTGCCAAGTTGTGTGATCTGCGCAGCTTGGACAGCGATTCACATCGACTCGAATAAGCTGCATTTCGTCCGCACCAGCAGGCGGAAACGACGCGATTGCTTCGACCGACCCTTCAGCCAATCGCCGGGGCAAGTCCTCTTCTCCAGTCAGAGCCAGACACATAAAACCCTTGGTGGCATCGCACCATCGCGAACACGTTTCACAAAAGACCTCGCCAGCGATCCCCGTCCCGGCGGCAAAGCTTGCGCCGCCTATTACGATGACCGCTTCAATAGCCCAGAAAGCCCATAGCGTCGATCCCGTCGGTGTAGTGCTACTTATCGAGTACCATCCGGATTCATTGATGAGTAGAATAAACTGCCACAAAGCTGCTGGCGACATAAACAGTTGCAATAACCCGATGTCCACTTCATCCGGAAGATCCCGACGGAAAAGAACGTAGACAAACGCTACCCATGAGCAATACAGCGCAAAGACGCCAACGAAGAATCCGAGAAAGTGCGTAAGTCGGACGCTGCGACATTTCCCAACGCTCGCTCCCATCGACGCAGCGACTCCAACGACAAACGCGAACCCCGCTGTCAGCACTACGGAAAAGTAGCCAGCGACCGGAATGTAAACATCCGCATAAGCGTACAAAATTGAGCCGACCACCGATCCCACCAAACCGAAAAGCGGCAAGACTAGCCAAGCGTTTCCCCAGCGTCCCGAGTGTTTATAGATATTTACATCGTCAAACATGTGACTGCCCTTTCCGCTGAACGTGCGAGAAAACTCGAAACGACTAACCCCGAGAACTCGAGCGGGGTGAATATGTACCGACGAAAATGACACAGAACTCCCAAAGCGTCAAGCTACACTCGAAATCCCGATCCGGAGCGGCCCCTTCAGACCGCAACTTTGCAATTGCTCGTACCGACGTTCGCTAACTCCCGATCCCCAAATCCCCCTTCGTAAACAGCGACTCGAACACAAGGCCCGCTCCTTCGATGTTCTCTCTGGCACCTTCTTGGCGGTCGATGACGGCGACGATTCGTTCGACCTTTGCGCCGATGCTGGTGATGAACTTCGCGGCTTCGAGCACCTGCCCGCCGGTGGTGGCGATGTCTTCGACCAGGAGGACCGAGTCGCCGTCGGAGATTTTTCCTTCGTAGGGTTTGCCCGTTCCGTAGTCTTTCTTCTGGTTGCGGATGATGACGAACGGTTTGTTGGCGATCATGCCGGTTGCGGCGGCGAGGGCGACGCCGCCAAGCTCTGCCCCGGCGATCAGCGTTGTTGAATCCGCGACGTGTTTGCAGAACATCTCGCCGAGTGCTCTGAGGATGTCGGGCTGGGTTTCGAAGAGGTATTTGTCGAGGTAGTATTTGCTTTTTCGGCCTGATCGCAGGGTGAAATCGCCTTCGAGATAGGCGGACTCTTTGATTCGTTTGGCTAGTTCGGTTCGGTCCATTGGGTTCTTGCTTTCCTTTTGGTTTCTTTTGATTGTCAGCTCCCTCACGGTCGCTGCTCTGATTCGTTGTTGCCGATCTTCTTTCTAAAAATGCCGGGTCGATGACCCGACCTACGGTTGGTTATACTGATAGCTCGCTCTTTCTTGCTAGTACTTTTCGATAGCGCCGGCGGATGGGGGTTATGTATTCTTTCAAGAAATCGTTGACCTGCTCGGGTGCTCTGCCTATGTACTTTTTGGCATTCAAGACATCGGCGAGGTTTATGTTGGCGAAGGCGGGGTCGGCGGCGAGCCTGTCCATCAGGTCGTTTGCCTTACCCTCATTCTTTACCTTGGCGGCGGCGGCGTGGGAATGTATGCGGATTCGCTCGTGAAGCTCCTGCCGGTCGCCGCCGGCTGCGGTCGCTGCCATCATGATGTTCTCGGTGGCCATGAAGGGGAGTTCGGAGTTGAGTCGGGCGGCGATCACCTTGGAATAGACAACCAAACCGCGACCGACGTTCGCAACGATCCGCAGCATCCCATCCGTCGCCAAAAACGCCTCGGGGATCGTCATTCGCTTGTTGGCTGAGTCGTCGAGCGTTCGTTCGAACCATTGCTCCGCAGCTGTCGCGAGCGGCGAGGACACGAGCGTCATGACAAACCGGGCGAGGGCGGTCGCACGCTCGGTTCGCATCGGGTTTCGCTTATAAGCCATCGCACTTGAGCCGATCTGCGACTTTTCAAACGGTTCTTCGATCTCTTTGAGATTCGCGAGCAGTCGAACGTCGTTGGAAAACTTGTGAACACTCGCGCCGATCCCGCCGAGCGTCGAAACGACCTGGGCATCGACCTTTCGGGAATAAGTCTGCCCGGTGATTGGCTCCACCTGCGAAAAACCCATTTGCTTCGCGACGTCGGCGTCGAGGCGTTTTACTTTCTCGTGATTCCCATCGAAAAGCGATAAGAAACTCGCCTGCGTTCCCGTAGTCCCCTTGACCCCACGAAAACGAAGCGAGGCGATTCTCTGCTCGACCTCTTCCAGATCGCGGACGAGGTCGTAGCACCAGAGGGCTGCCCGCTTGCCGACGGTTGTCACCTGAGCGGGTTGATAATGCGTGAAACCGAGCGTTGGCATGCCGCGATACTTTTTCGCGAATGCCGCCAGCGCGTCGATCCCCGTAGCGAGCCACCCCGCGACCTGTTCGAGCGCTTCACGCATCAGAATCAGATCAGCGTTGTCAACAATAAACGCACTCGTCGCGCCCATGTGCAGAATCCCGCGTGCGTCAGGAGCGACATCGCCCCACGCATAGACATGGGCCATCACGTCGTGGCGAAGCTTTTTCTCATGACGGGCTGCCGACTTGAAATCAATGTTGTCGATCGTCTTTTCGAGCTGGACGATCTGCTTCTTTGTGATCTTTAAGCCCAATCGCTGCTCCGCCTTTGCGAGCGCGATCCAAAGCGACCGCCACGTGCGAATGCGTCGCCTTGCTCCGAACAATTCACACATTTCCGGCGAGGCATATCGAGTGACGAGCGGCGTTTCGTAGACATTATAGTGGTCGGAGTTCTTGGACATTGGCGTCTCGTTGAGCATTGCGATGCGAGGTTGACGATCGTCCCCGCGAGCTATGATTGTACGGATTTGACGCTCGCAAGCTACCGACCGCCCTTGTGAAACGCCGATAGAAACGCCATGCAAAAACGCCCCATTCGATGCAATCGCCCCGCGTCTACGAACCGCGCCTCGACGCTGCTTGCCTGTTCTGTGATTTTCGTAACGCTCATCTTCGCAGGATGCGGGACCGCGACGATTAGCCCCGGCGCAACGCGACCGGGCGACGACTCCGACCTGGCTGTTGTCGCGGACCCCGATGCGCTTGTTCAACAAGTCGGAGTTTCAATCACTCTGGCTGCGGCCGCTTCGGGGGGTCAGCCGCCCTATTTCTTTCGCTGGGATCAAAACGCCGGACCGGAAGAAATCGAGATTGGAGACGACGCGGTCAGCTCCATTGATCTCGGAGCGCTGAGCGTGGGTGGTCGATACGTGTTCCGCATCGTCGTCACCGATCAGACCGGAGCGACAGCCACCGACTTTGCCGTTCTCGACATTACCGACTCCATCGAAGCGAGCGCCCCGTCGCTTGTTGTCGTCAACGACGCCGCCGCACTGACAGCCACCATCGGCGATCA